>NZ_RZRR01000684.1:0-3107 GCF_003998555.1 Mesorhizobium sp. M7A.F.Ca.CA.002.09.1.1
AAACCAGCGCGTTCGAAATCTGGAAATCACCGGCCAGCGGCAGGTCGATCTCGTAGAGCACGCCGTCGGCCTCGACTTCGGCCCGCTGGCGGTGGCGTTCGTGCTCGACCCGCTTCAGCCTGAGGAAGTCGCCATGGCGGCCGACCGTCAGCACATTGAGCCCGGCAGCCTTTGCGGCCACGGTCGTCGGCGCCGACCATGGATCGTCGGCGAAGATCACGGCCGGCGCGCCCTTCGGCCGCAACGTGTCGAACAGGCGCAGTTTGGCGCGGTGATAATCCTCGATGGTCGGATGATAATCCATATGGTCGCGGCCGAGATTGGTGAAGCCGCCGGCGGCCAGCTTCACGCCGTCGAGGCGGCGCTGGTCGAGCCCATGGCTGGAGGCTTCCATCGAGGCGTGGGTGACGCCGGCATCGGCCAATTCCCGCAGCAATTGATGCAGGGCGACCGGATCGGGTGTCGTCAGCGAACCATAGTCGTTGCGCCCAGGCGCCACCACGCCGGTGGTGCCGATCGAAGCGGCGGCATAACCGGCTTGCTCCCAGATCTGCCTGGTGAAGGCTGCGACCGAGGTCTTGCCGCTGGTGCCGGTCACCGCGACCATGATCTCAGGCTGCTTGCCGAAATAGCGTGCCGCACTCTGCGCCAGCGCCAGGCGCGGATCGTCGACCGCCAGCACCGGAACCGGGAGCCCGGCAATGGTGCTGCCCTTGCCCGCCACGATCGCGGCCGCACCGCGCGCGGCGGCATCTGCGGCATAAACGGCACCGTCGGCCTTGGTTCCGGCGAGCGCAAAAAAGACAACGCCCGCTTTTACCTCGCGGGAATCCGAAGAAATCCCTGTAACCTCCAGATCGACGGAAGCTATTCCCTCGACGGGCAGGATACCGGCTAGATCTCTGAGCTTCATCGAGTCCCGTTCACCGTAACAAAATAGCGCGCTGTTGCCGGCGCGCCCTAAGAATCACTGATAGGAAACCAGCGTTGCACCATTTTCATGGCTGAAATCTGGCTTCACGCCAAGCATGGCAGCTGAACGCCTGATGATATTGCCGGCCATAACCCCAGCATTCGCGGCCGCGACATCCGTCATGCCGGGCTTTTCCGGGTGCGGGGCATCGGCAATGGTAAACACCAGATACTGCGGATCGTCCATCGGGAAGGCGGCGACGAAGGTGTTGAAATTCAAGTCCTTCGAGTAGCGGCCATTGATGACCTTCTCGGCGGTTCCGGTCTTGCCGCCAACGCGGTAGCCGGGGACTCTGGCGTTTCTGGCAGAGCCCTTTTCGGCATTGAGCGAATAGAGGTAGCGCATGCCTTCGACGGTCTTTTCGCTCACCACTCTCTTGGCGGTGGCCATCGCTTCCGCCTGCGTCCGCACCAGAAAGGTGGGGTTCATCAGGAAACCGCCATTCATCAACGCCGCGCAGCCCACAGCCGCTTGCAGCGGCGTCGTCGACACGCCATGGCCGAAGGCGATGGTGAATGAATTGACCTGTTTCCAGACCTTCGGTTCAGTCGGACGGGCAGTCTCCGGCAATTCGGTCTGCATCCTGTCCAGAATGCCAAGGCGATGCAGGAATTCGCGATGCCCCTCGATGCCGACCATCTCGGCTTCCCTGGCCGACCCGATGTTGGACGAGTAGAGGAACACCTCCGGCAACGACAGCACACGGTTCTTGCCGTGGAAATCGTGAATGGCCTGATGGCCGACCCGGATTGGATGCGAAGCATCGAAGCGGCTCGCCATCGTCGCTTTGCCGGAATCGAGCGCCATGGCTGAGGTGAAGCTCTTGAAGGTCGAACCCATCTCGTAGAGGCCCGCCGACATGCGATTCAGCCGGTCCTTGTCTTGTGCGTTGTAGGGATTGTTCGGATCAAAATCCGGCACCGAGGCCATGGCCACCACTTCGCCGGTCTTGACGTTGAGCACAACGGCGCCGGTGCCCATGGCACGATAGCGCTCCAGGCCGGCGGCGATCTCGTCGCGCACCACATGCTGCACGCGCAGATCGATCGAAAGCTTTACCGGCTTGAGATCCTTGGCAATGGCAAGGCCCGACGCCTGCAGGTCGCTCAGCCCCTGCTCGTCGACATATTTCTCCATGCCGGAGATGCCCTGGTTGTCGATGTTGGTGAGCCCAACAATGTAGGACGAGGTTTCGCCGCTCGGATAGAAGCGGCGCTTTTCGGTGCGGAAGCCGAAACCGGGAATGCCGAGCTGCATGATGTCGGACTGTTGCTTGGGCGTCAGCTGCCGCTGCAGCCAGACGAAACCGGCGCCGCTCTTCAGCTTATGGTAGGTCTGCTCATAGTCGATGTCCGGAAGCACCGTCGACAGCTTCTCGATCGCCTCGTCGGCGTCGACAATCCGGCGTGGTTCTGCAAACAGCGACGCCGTCTTGATGTCCGTGGCCAACACTTCGCCGTTGCGGTCGACGATGTCGGGCCGCGATGCCGTCACCCGGCTCTGCGGACCGCCCGACATATCGGGGGTCTGGAAGCCGAGATAGACCAGCCGCCCTGATATGGTCGAGAAGATGCCGAAGAACACCGCCATCGTCATGACGATGCGCGTCCTGCCCTTGCCGCCGGTCGCCTTGCGGGCGCCCTCGACCACGATCGATCCATCTTCACTCGTCCTGGCGCGACGTTTCAGCAGTTTACCGATCATTGGGCGATGCCTCCGGTCACCACGGGATCCCTGCCGTCCGACGGCGCCTTGCCGCCCGAACTATCAGCCATGCCGCCCTGGCGTCCCGACAAGATGTCCTGGATGTCAAGGGATTTGGCCGGCAGGTCGCCGACACCGCCGATCTGGCGGGCGCTGACCGGCTCGAGTTCGAGCTGCGACTTGTAGAGTTCGGCGAGCTTCTGCAGCCGCGACGGCTGGGTAAGCAGGCTCCAGTCGGCCTTGAGCAGGTCGATCGTGTCCTCCTCATAGCGTATCTGCGCATGGATCTTCTGCACGGCGGCCAATTGTTCCTCGGCCTCGCGCTTGGCCTTGTAGGTAAGGGCCGCGACCGCAACCATGACGGCGATCAGGACAATGTCGCTGGTACGAAACACTTAGCTACCTCTCCCCCGGCCGGTCGATACCGGGA
>NZ_RZRR01000685.1:0-3102 GCF_003998555.1 Mesorhizobium sp. M7A.F.Ca.CA.002.09.1.1
GTCGGTGTACTGCTCGCCATTGATGACGAATTTCAGCCGGGAAAACCGATCCCAATCCAGCTCGGCACCGGGAAAGACGAACGGCTTGCCGACATAGAAATCGGCCAGCCGGCCGCCTGGCGACAAGCGTGTCTCGGCATCGATCAGCCGCTCATGAAACAGCCTGTGGATCGGTTCCGCCGCCACCTCCTCGACGGTTACCGGATGCAGCGTTTCGAGATAGACCTTGAGCAGCCTGGCCGACAGGTCGCGCTCGGCAAGAACGGCTTCTCGCCGTTTGCCGGCATCGTCCTGCGCATCCAGCGCGAACAGCACATCCGAAAACCTCGGATCCGTGCGCCGCCGATAGACAAGGATCTGCTCGCCCGGTTGGGCCGACATATGCACGGGTTGATCAACCGGCAGGCCGGCGCGCGACAGAATCTCGGCGCGGTAATACTCGCCCGTCATCGCCTCTTCCCGCTCCTCCTGATGGAACTTGAAGAAGTAGGCCTTGCCGTCGTCCTCGAAGAAGCCGTTCAACGAATTGAGGCTGTATTTATCGAAGTTGATGCGGACATTGCGGGGGCGCATCGCGAACAGGTCGCCCAGCAATGCCGCCAGCGCGCTTTGTGCTTCGGCAACATCATGCTGCGCGAGTGCCCGGATCCGCGCCGTGCGGCTCGGTGCCGGCGTCATCTGTCGCTCTTGCATTCGACCTGCTTCCGTCAGCTGCTTTTTGAAGGGGAATAGCGGCTGCCGAGCGAGTAGCGGCTGCCGGCATAAGTCAGCTTGCTGATCGTCGCCACCACCGCGCCCGTCCATGTCCGGCGGTGCAGGAAAAGGCAGCAGGCGCCGACATCGATGCCCAGATGCCGCGCCGTCTCGGCATCCGCCGGGATGGCGGAAATGATATGCTCGACCTCGGTCACCGGGGTTTTCTGCATGAGGTAGTCATAGGTCGCCGTCTTCGAAAAATCCTGCTTGTCATAGTCGGGGATAAGGCTCGGATTGACGAAGCGCTCTTCGAGTTGCACCGGCAGATCGTTCTCGAAATTGACGACGACGGAATGATAGATCGAGACGCGCTTTGGAAATTCGAACGACAGCGCCAGCTCTTTTGTCGGCATGATGGTTTCGAGGACGAGGACTTCGGAACGATGTCTGTTGCCGCGCTCGACGATCTCGGCTGCGATGTTGTTGATCTCGATCAGCGTCGACTGTGGCCGCGGTGGCGCGATGAAGGTTCCCACACCTTGCAGGCGGATCAGAAACCCGGCCGAGGTCAATTCTCTGAGCGCCCGGTGAACCGTCATCCGCGAGACGCCGAGTGAAGCGACCAACTCATTCTCGGACGGCAGCTTGCGATCTTTGCCCCACCGGCCCGTTCCGATGTTTGCCAGGATGTAGTCCTTCACCTTCTCGTAAAGAGGGCTGGCGGTGTCGGGCAAAGTGATCATTTCAAAAGTCCTTTCCGGCGATTCATCGGAAATCACGACTCGACAGGTTGCCGCATGCGGATGATTGTTTTCAAGCCGTCGCTGCGCCCCGCCAACAGCCGCTCATAGGCAGCCGGAATGTCATCCAGGCCGATCTCCTGGTCGATCAGCGCCAGCAGCGGTTCGCTCAATTCACCCAGCATCCGCACGGCCTCGGGCAGTTCGTCGGCAAAGGCATGGCATCCCAGCAACCCGATTTCGCGTTCGACCAGCGTATTGGGATCAATGTCGAGGCGGCCGTGGAAGATGCCGACCATGGCGATCGTACCGCCGGGATCGAGAACGCCGAGCAGCTGATTGAGCGCCGCGACGCTGCCGGTCGCCTCGATGGCCGCGAGCAGCGGGGCATTGGCAGTTGCGGCGGCAACGGCGTCCCGGCTCAGATCGACGATCCGGGCACCCGTCACCCGCGCCACCCGGGCGCAGCGGCTCTGGTTGCGGTCGGCGATCAGCACGGTGCCGGCGAAGGTCCGCGACAACAGCAGGGCGGCAAGACCGCCGATCGGCCCGCAGCCGACGACCAGCACGAAGCCTGTCGTTTTCGGCAGGCGCCGCACCGCGTGCAGCGCCACCGCCAGCGGCTCGGCCATTGCCGCGACCCGCTCGTCGAGCCCGGCATCGATGATATGCAAAAGCCGTGCGGGCAGCACGGCCTGTTCGGCAAATCCGCCGTCGCAGATTTCTCCGACGAAGCCCAGTGACGCGCAGAGATGACGCCTGCCGGCTTGGCATTGCGCGCAGTCTCCGCACCAGAAGCGGGAATCGGCGACAACCCTGTCACCGATAGCGAAGGCGTCGACGCCCGCGCCGGTGGCGGTCACCGTGCCGGTGAGTTCATGGCCGGCCGTCGAAGGCGACCGGCTTATCCACTGTCCCGTGCGGAAATTATGCAGGTCCGAACCGCAGATGCCGGCGGCATCGACCCTGAGCTTCACCCAGCCTGCATCCGGCGCGCCCGGCGTCGCGATGTCCTCGACGCGCAGATCGCCGGGCCCGTAAAGTCGTGCCGCCTTCATCTCGATCGGTTCCGCTCAGCCGGCAAGATAGCGGTCGCGGATCTCCGAGACCGCGTTCTCATGCGAGCTGAAGCCCTCGTAGCGGGCGAGCCTGCGGGCGTGCAGAGCGAGTTCCGGATAGGCCACCGAGGTGACATAGCCGACCGACGAGCGCTTGACGAAATCCGTCACCGAAAGCGGCCCGTAGGTCCGCGCCCAACGGCTGGTCGGCAGCACCGCATTGGGTCCAAGCACGAAATTGGCCAGCGTCACCGGCGTGTGCGGCCCCATCAGGATTTCAGCCGCCTCCGTGATGCGCCCGAGATGCGCGAACGGCTCCTTCGACAGGATCTCGAGATGTTCGGGCGCATAGTCGTTGATGAAGCGGTAGCTGTCTTCCAGCGACGCGGTCAGCACGATGCCACCGCGCTTGCCGGTCAGCACCGCGCGTGAAAACTCGACACGCTGCTCGGTCATCCGCGACCAATGCTCCGGGATTGCAGCCAATGCGGCTTCGGCGACCTTGCGGCTGTGCGTCACCAGATAGGCCGAGGAATCCGGCCCGTGCTCGGCTTCGATCAACAGGTCGAGCGCGGCAAGCCCGCCGTCGACGCTGTCATCGGCAAAGA
>NZ_RZRR01000686.1:0-3101 GCF_003998555.1 Mesorhizobium sp. M7A.F.Ca.CA.002.09.1.1
GCCGACATCGTGTCGCGCAGTTGCGCCAAATCGTCGACGGCGACGCTGTGCTTGCGTGAGGCCGCGCGCAACGAGAACAGCCGCTCCTCCGCTTTCTCCAGCCGCTGCGGATCATATTCGGTGGCGCGCAGTGCGGCCTCGACGCCCGATTGGGCCGCGTCGAGCGACAGCATCGCCTCGTCGAGCGACTTGACCACGTCGTCGAGCAGGCCTGGCGCCTCCGTCACCTTGCGTTGCAGCCGCCTCAGCAGGCTGGCCAGTTGCGGCAAGGGCGACGACGGGCCGGACAGCACATCCTGCGCGTCATGGATTTCGGACGCGATCTTCTCGGCCCGCATCATCGACGCGCGCAGTTCGGCAAGATCGGTCTCCTCACCCGGCTGCGGATCGAGCTTTGTCAATTCCGCCACCGCCGCACGCAGATAGTCGGCCTCGCGCGCCGCCGCCGCCACCTTGGCACGGTGGCGCGACAACTCCTGCTCGCAGGCGCGCCAATGCCGCCATGCCTCGCCAGTCGAGCGAACGGCGCCGAGATGGCCGCCGAAAGCATCGAGCACCTCGCGGTGAGCGCCGGGATCGACCAGAGCACGTTCATCGTGCTGGCCGTGGATCTCGACCAACGCGCGCCCGACATCGCGCATCAAGGTGACGCTCGAAGGCTGATCGTTGACGAAGACACGGGTACGGCCGTCCGCGGTCTGAAGGCGGCGCAGGATGATGTCGCCGTCATCCTCGATGGCATTGTCGGCTAGCAGCGCACGGGCCGGATGATTGCGCGGCACGTCGAAGACGGCGATAACCTGGCCTTGCGCCGCGCCATGGCGCACCAGCGACGCGTCACCGCGCGCACCAAGCGCCAGCGACAGGGCATCGAGCAGGATGGACTTGCCGGCACCGGTTTCGCCGGTCAGCACCGAAAGACCCGGCTGGAAGTCGATATCCAGCTTCTCGATCAGGACGATATCGCGGATCGACAGTCTGGAGAGCATCAGAACCCGAATCTAGGACGGCACGCGACCATTTGCAGTCGCAGCGGCGCACTATCTTTTTGTTTGAGCACCGGATCAATCCGAAAAAAGCGCTGCGTACGCTTCGATCCGATGCTCCAAGCAGGTTCCGCAAAAGTGTTCCGCGGTTTTGCGACAAGAACCTGCGACAAACAACGAAATCAGGCAGACGGCGCGTTGGCGAAGCCCGCGACGTCTGCTTGGGGGGTCAAGCCCCGGTGATCAATTTCCCGGCCTTGGATATCCACGATCCGGCATTTTCGCGCGGTGCAAGCCCATTGCTTTGCAACAGCTTGTAGGAATCCTTGTACCACGAGCTGTCGGGATAGTTGGTGCCGAGCACGGCGGCGGCCGTCTGCGCCTCCGAAGTCAGACCCATCGCGTAATAGCTTTCGGTCAGGCGGGCGAGCGCCTCCTCGACATGGCGCGTGTTGGAATAATTCTCGACCACGGTGCGGAAGCGCTTGACGGCGGCGATGTATTCCCGGCGCTCGAGATAGTAGCGGCCGATCTGCATTTCCTTGCCGGCCAACTGATCGTTGGCGAAGCGGATCTTTTCCTTGGCGTCGTCGACATATTCCGATGTCGGCCAGCGCGTCACCAGATCCTGCATTGTCTGAACGGTTTGGCGCGCTTCCTTCTGGTCCTGCGTCACGTCCTTGATCTGGCGGTAATAGCTCAAGCCGATGATGTACTGCGCATAGGCGGCGTCATCGGTCGATGGATAGAGCGTGAGGTAGCGCTTGGCCGAGCCGATCGCCTCGTCGTAATTGCCCTGGCGATAATCGGCGAAAGCGCCCATCACCATCGATTTGCGAGCCCATTCCGAATAGGGGTGCTGGCGGTCGACGGCGTCGAACTTGCGGCTCGCCTCCTGCAGGCGTCCGGCATTGAGATTGGCAAGGCCCTGATTGTAGAGAACATCGGCCGGTTCGGTCTGGTCGACATAGGTCGACAGGTCGATATCTTTCTCCGACGACATGCAGGCCGACAGGAAGAGCGATGGAACAACTACTGAAAGCGCCAGGAAAACGGCCCTCTGCGGTGCTTTCAATTGACCAACTCGCTTGAAGAACATGATTGGATCTCGCCCTTTCGGCGCTATTTCAATGCCAGTTGCATGCCATTGTTTCAAAACTGGTCCCCACTTTTGAACGACATGCACTAATCGACGGCAGCAGCCATAAACCATAACCGCCTTGCCCGGCAACGCTATCTCCGGCCAATCGCACATTTTTGTGGCGGCCGGACGCAGCTTGGACATCAATGCAATTTCACTGGCGGGTGGTGCATTCCTGCAACACGCGCAATTCCCCATGGAACCCGAAAAACCTGGGAAAATCAGATCATCCAGGGCGCGTAGAGCGGCGCGTTGACGGCGTTCATCTCGGCGCTGCGGCCACGCTCCCGGCGCGTCGTCTCGACGATCTCGAACGCCGTGCGATCCGACAGCAGGCGGCGCAGGGCCGCGGCATTCATCCTGTGGCCGCCGCGATAGGAGCGGAAGCAGCCGATGAAACGGGCGCCGGCCAGCGCCAGGTCGCCCATGGCGTCCAGCGTTTTATGGCGCACGAATTCGTTGGGATAGCGCAGGCCGCCCATGTTGATGACGCGGTTGTCGTCGCCGATCACCAGCGAATTCTCCAGCGAGGAGCCGAGCGCATAGCCTGCAGCCCACAGCCGCTCGACATCCTTCATGAAGCCGAAGGTGCGGGCGCGCGCGATGTCGCGACGGAAAATATCGGCATTGAGGTCGGAGGCAAACAGCTGACGGCCGATCGCCGGGCTTTCGAAGTCGATCTCGATCTCGAAACGGGTTCCGTCATAGGGCCGAAACTCCGCCCACGAGGCGCCGTTCTCGATGCGGACCGGCTTGATGACCCTGATATAGCGGCGCTTGACCGAAAGCGTCTCGATGCCCGCCTGGTCGATGGCTTCGACGAACGCCATGGCGCTGCCATCGAAGATCGGAACCTCGGAACCGTCGATCTCGACAGCGACATTGTCGATGCCGAGCCCAAACAGCGCCGCCATGATGTGCTCGACCGTGGCGATATGCTCGCCGGCGGGATCACCAAGCATGGTGCACAGGTC
>NZ_RZRR01000687.1:0-3101 GCF_003998555.1 Mesorhizobium sp. M7A.F.Ca.CA.002.09.1.1
GCCTATGGCGATGCGAGCGTGCGGCATGTGCTCGATATGAGCGTCAGTCTCGATTTCGAGGAAGCCTATCTCGATCCGGAAAGTGCTTTCGCCCGCTATCGCCGTGCCACGCTGTGGAATCCGGGCGGCGGTACGGAGAGCCTGCGCGAATTCATCCTGACCCTGCAACGTCTTGCAGAGCCGCATGGCCAGACCTTCCGCTACCGCTCGCCGAATTCCGACCTGCTCGGCCTGCTGCTCGAGCGTGCGTCGGGCCAGCGGTTCACCGACCTGATGCGCGAGAAGCTGTGGCTGCCGCTCGGCGCTGTCAGCGAAGCCTCGATCGGCGTCGACATGGAAGGCACGGCGCGCACGGCCGGCGGCATTTCGGTGACGCCGCGCGACCTGGCGCGTGTCGGCGAGATGATGCGGCAAGGTGGCATGGCCAATGGCCGCCGCATCGTACCGGAAGCCTGGGTGCGCGACACGACCAGCACTGGCGGCAGTGCGGACGCCTGGCAGCGCGGCGCGATGCTGCCACTGTTTCCCAAGGGCCGTTACCGCAACAAATGGTACCAGACTGGACACGAGAACGGCGCCTATTGCGGCATCGGTATTCATGGCCAGTGGCTGTATGTCGATCCCAGGACCGAAGTGGTGATCGCCAAGATGTCGTCGCAGCCGGAGCCTGTCGACGATCCGCTCGATATCGAGATCGTCGCGTTCTTCGAGGCGCTGAGCCGGCTGATCTAGGCGCGCCGCGATCGCCACATTGGCGCACGCTTTCCTGTGGACCCGCCGGGCTGATCGAAGCGCGGCGGTTGGCGGGCCGGAGGTCTGCGCCTATGGTCGCCGCTCTTTGGATGAGAGCAGGAACGACATGGCATCCGACATCAAGCGCATTGCAGCCATCATCGCGGCCGAGATCAGCGCGCGGCCCGAACAGGCGGCCGCGGCGATCGAACTGCTCGATGAGGGCGCGACAGTGCCGTTCGTGGCGCGCTACCGCAAGGAAGTCACCGGCGGGCTCGACGACACGCAATTGCGCGATCTTGCCGAACGCCTTGCCTATCTGCGCGAGCTCGACGCGCGCCGCGACACCATCCTTGGCTCGATCCGCGAACAGGGCAAGCTGACCGAGGAGCTTGAAGGCAAGATCGTCGCCGCCACCACCAAGGCGGAACTTGAGGACATCTACCTGCCCTACAAGCCCAAACGCCGGACCAAGGCCGAGATCGCCAGGGAGCGCGGGCTGGGGCCGCTGGCCGAAGCCATCTTGGCGAACCGCTCATTGGTGCCTGCCGAACTGGCGCTGGCCTATGTCAGCGAAGAGGTGGCCGATACCAAGGCGGCGCTCGAGGGCGCGCGCGACATCCTTTCGGAACAATTCGCCGAGAATGCCGATCTGGTCGGCAAATTGCGCAGCTACATGAAGGAGCGCGCCTTCATGCGGGCCAGGGTGGTCGACGGCAAGCAGGAGGCCGGCGCGAAATTCTCCGATTATTTCGACCATGTCGAGCGTTGGGCAAATGTGCCCAGCCATCGCGCGCTGGCGATGCTGCGCGGCCGCAACGAGGAAGTGCTGTCGCTTGACATCGAGGTCGATGCCGATGACACCTCACCGGTGAAGCCGGTCGAGCGGATGATCGCCAATGCCTATGCCATCGGCGGCAGCCTTCCGGGTGACAGATGGCTGATGGAGGTGGCGGGCTGGACCTGGCGTATAAAACTGTCGCTGCATCTGACGCTCGATTTGATGCGCGATCTGCGCGAGCGGGCGGAGGAGGAAGCGATCCACGTCTTTGCCCGCAACCTCAAGGATCTACTGCTGGCCGCTCCCGCCGGCTCGCGCGCCACGATGGGGCTCGACCCCGGCATCCGCACCGGCGTCAAGGTGGCGGTGGTCGACGGCACCGGCAAGGTGCTGACAACGACGACGGTCTATCCATTTCCGCCCAGAAACGATGTGCGCGGCACGCAGGCGGAACTCGCCAAGCTCATCCGCCAGCACAAGGTCGAGCTGATTTCGATCGGCAACGGCACCGGCAGCCGCGAGACGGAAAAGCTGGTGGCCGACATGCTGTCCGACATGCCGGCGGACGGCGGGCCGAAGCCACTGAAAGTGATCGTCAGCGAGGCCGGCGCCTCGGTCTATTCGGCATCGGCGACGGCGGCGGCGGAATTCCCCGGCCTCGACGTGTCGTTGCGCGGCGCTGTCTCGATCGCCCGGCGGCTGCAGGATCCGCTGGCCGAACTGGTCAAGATCGAACCCAAATCGATCGGCGTCGGCCAGTACCAGCATGATGTCGACCAGTACCGTCTCGGCCGCTCGCTGGAAGCGGTGGTCGAGGACGCGGTCAATGCCGTCGGCGTCGATCTCAACACTGCCTCGGCGCCGCTTTTGGCGCGCGTTTCAGGTCTGGGCGCATCGCTGGCCGACGCGATCGTTGCGCATCGCGATGCGACCGGGCCCTTCGCCAGCCGGAAGGACCTGCTCAAGGTGCCGCGGCTCGGACCTCGGGCCTTCGAACAATCCGCCGGCTTCCTGCGCATTGCCAATGGCAGCGAGCCGCTCGACGCCTCGTCGGTGCATCCGGAGGCCTATGGTGTGGCGAAGAAGATCGTCGCTGCCTGCGGGCGCGATGTGCGGTCGTTGATGGGCGATAGTGCCGCGCTCAAGGCACTCGACCCACGCGTCTTCGTCAACGAGCGTTTCGGCTTGCCGACGGTGCGCGATATCCTGGCGGAGCTGGAAAAGCCCGGCCGCGACCCGCGCCCAGGCTTCAAGACGGCGACCTTCGCCGACGGCATCGACGACATCAAGGATCTGAAGCCCGGCATGCTGCTGGAAGGCACGGTCACCAACGTGGCCGCCTTCGGCGCCTTCGTCGATATCGGAGTGCATCAGGACGGGCTGGTGCATGTCTCGCAGCTGGCCGATCGGTTCATCAAGGACGCGCATGAGGTCGTGAAGGCCGGCGACGTGGTGAAGGTGCGCGTCGTCGACGTCGACATCAAGCGCAAGCGCATCGCCCTTTCCATGCGCAAGGATAGCGGCGAGGGCGGTGCACCGCGCAGCGGACCGCGCGACAATGGTGGCGGCACGCCGGCACCACGGTCGC
>NZ_RZRR01000688.1:0-3093 GCF_003998555.1 Mesorhizobium sp. M7A.F.Ca.CA.002.09.1.1
GGCGGCCGCAAGGGCTACCAGCCGCGCGGCAAGGCGCTGGGCGGCTCCAGCGCCATCAATGCGATGCTCTATGTCAGGGGCCATCGCAGCGACTATGACGAATGGGCCGATCTGGGCTGTGAGGGCTGGTCATGGGATGAGGTTCTGCCCTATTTCCGGCGCGCCGAAGGCAATGAGCGCGGCACTGATGCCCTGCATGGCGGGGACGGCCCGTTGAAAGTGTCGAACCAGCGCTCGCCGAGGCCAATCGCCAAGGCCTTCATAGAGGCTTGTGCCGAAAACCAGATTCGCGCCTTGGACGATTTCAACGGACCGGAACAAGAGGGCGCCGGCTATTTCCAGGTGACCCAATTTGCCGGTGGCGCCCGTAATGGCGAGCGCTGTTCGACTGCCGCCGCCTATCTCCATCCGGTGATGCAGCGGACCAATCTGACCGTGATCACGCGGGCGCACGCCACAGGCATCGTCCTTGACGGCAAGCGGGCCACCGGTATCCGCTACCGGACACGCAAAGGCGAGGCAGTGGCGCAGGCGTCGTGCGAGGTGATCCTGTGTGGCGGTGCCTTCGGTTCGCCGCAGTTTCTGTTGCTGTCGGGTATCGGCCCGGCGGCCGAACTTGCCGTGCATGGCGTTCCCGTCGTCCACGAATTGCCGGGCGTCGGCAAGAACCTGCAGGACCACCTCGATTTCATCGTCGGCTGGAGATCGAAGGACACCGATATGCTTGGCATGAGCCCGCGCGGCGCGTTGGGTTTCCTACGGCATATCGCGCAGTGGCGGCGGGATGGGACCGGGCTGATCGCCTCGCCGGCGGCCGAGAGCGGCGCTTTCGTCAAATCCGACCCGGCGCTTGAGCGCCCTGACCTGCAGCTGCAATTCGTCATCGGGCTGGTCGAAAACCATGCGCGCACGCTGCACTACGGCTTCGGCTTCTCCTGTCATGTCTGCATATTGCGGCCGCACTCGCGTGGCGAGGTTGGGCTGGCCAGCGCCGATCCACTTGCCGCGCCGCGCATCGATCCGCGCTTTCTCAGCGACCAGCGCGATGCGGAGCTGCTGTTGAAAGGCGTGAGGATCACCCGGCAGGTGCTGGCTTCACCGGCGCTGACGCGCTACCGGCACAAGGAAATGCACATCGCCGGCGAGCCAAGCGATGCCGATCTGATGACCCATATCCGTACCCGCGCCGACACGGTCTATCACCCGGTCGGCTCCTGTCGGATGGGCGTCGACGAGATGGCGGTGGTCGATCCGCAACTCAAGGTGCGCGGGCTTGAAGCCTTGCGTGTCGTGGACGCCTCGGTGATGCCGACACTGATTGGTGGCAACACCAATGCGCCAACCATCATGATCGCCGAAAAGGCCGCCGACATGATCAGGGCTGCCTGGTAGGAGCTCCAGGCGCGGTGCCTATAGACTGGCGGTCGTTTTACTTTTCTTGGTTTGACGCAATTGCCCCAGGGAAAACGCTACGCGCTTTCCCTGGAAACCGTTCACCACTTCTGCTGGAATTGCTTAAGCCGCCGCCCGTGCCTCGCGGAACGACACCAGCTTGCGGCGGTTCTCGTCCCACAACGCCAGTTTAACGCAGCGCAGGCTTTCCAGCAGCGTGACACGGCCGATGTCGCGCAGCTCGGGATAATCCCGCAGCACTTCCTGCAACCGGTAGCACGGCACCTTGGCGGAGAGGTGATGGACGTGATGGACACCGATGTTGCCGGTGAACCAGTTCAGCACCGGCGGGAGGTCGTAATAGGACGATCCGTGCAAGGCGGCGTGCTGGAATTCCCAGTCGACATCCTTCGCCCATTCCGTTTCCTCGAACTGGTGCTGGACATAGAACAGCCAGATGCCGGCCGAACCGGCGAGGATGACGATCGGCAGGTGGACCACCAGGAACGCGCCGGGACCGACGAACCAAATGAGGATGGCTGCTGCGACCGCGATGCCAAGATTGGTGGTCATCGACGACACCCAAGGGGTCAGGCCGCCGCGCATCATGCCGACGGGCAGCCTTTGCTCGAAGATGAACAGCCAGATCGGACCGAGCCCGAACATCACCAGCGGGTGGCGATAGAGACGATAGGCAAGGCGGCCTCGCCACGACATCTGCCGGTATTCTGCAACGGTCAGCGTCCGGATGTCGCCCATGCCGCGTTCGTCAAGATTGCCGGCGCTGGCGTGGTGGGTCGCGTGGGCGCGCCGCCAGCAATCGTAGGGCGTCAGCGTCAGGATGCCGAGCGCGCGGCCGATCCAGTCGTCCGCGTAGCGATTGGCGAAGAAGGAGCCGTGGCCGCAATCGTGCTGGATCATGAAGATGCGCACCAGAAACCCGGCCGCGGGAAGGATGAGGATCAGTCCCCACCAATGGCCATAGGCATAGGCCGCCGAGGACAGGCCCCAGAGCATGGCGAATGGAATGAGAGTGATGGCGAGTTCGACGGTGCTGCGCCGCCTGTCAGGCTTCTTGTAGCGGGCGAGAATCTTCAGCCAGGCGCGCTTGCTGTTGGCGACCGTCTCAGGGGAAATCATGTTCATCAGGAAGCATAGGCGGGGTGCCTCGCCGCCGCAAGGCGACATCACGCAAAATTACTGTGCGTAATTGTCGCGTGGCCCGGCGGTCGAGCCAGCCAACCGCCGGTTCGACCTGCTGATGATTCTGAGCGTCGGTTTTCCGCTGAGGTCGATCGCTATTCGCGATCGAGGATGGGACAGCCGCGCTCGGTGCCAAAAGTCACGCGCACGCGGTCGCCACCCTGTCTGCCGCGGACTGTGATCTCCCGGCGGCCGACGGACTCTATCCTTGCGCGGCGGATGCCCATTCGGTCTGCCTTGTCGAGGGCCCGGTCCTCCGTGCAGCCTCGTTGACGGCGGTCGCGCCGGTCGTCGCGACGGGGGCCTTCGCAATCGTCATAGGCGGGGTCGCAATCTTCCATGAGCTTCAGCCGCGGGCCATGTTTGCCCAATTGCAGCTGCAGATTGTCTGCTTGTGCCGGAAAAGCCGCCAAGGTGATGGCGCCGAGGCCGACAAGCGCCATCAGCGATGAGGTGATCGAAACCTTGCGCACTACGTCCTCCATTTTGAACCACAAC
>NZ_RZRR01000689.1:0-3088 GCF_003998555.1 Mesorhizobium sp. M7A.F.Ca.CA.002.09.1.1
GCACGCCGGCATCCATCAGCGCCAGCGAGGTGCCGCAGACGGTGGCCATCGACGACGAACCGTTGGACTCGGTGATCTCCGAGACGACACGCAGCGTGTAGGGGAACTGGTCGGCGCTCGGCAGCATCGGGCGAATGGCGCGCCAGGCGAGCTTGCCATGGCCGATTTCGCGGCGACCCGGCGAACCCATGCGGCCGGTCTCGCCGACGGAATAGGGAGGGAAGTTGTAGTGAAGGAGGAACTTCTCCTTGTACATGCCGGTCAGCGAATCGACATACTGCTCATCCTCGCCGGTGCCGAGCGTGGCAACGACCAGCGCCTGGGTCTCGCCGCGGGTGAACAGCGCCGAACCGTGGGTGCGCGGCAGGACGCCGACTTCGGAGACGATCTTGCGGACCGTCTTGAGGTCACGGCCATCGATGCGCGAACCGGTGTCGAGGATGTTCCAGCGCACGACCTTGGCCTGGAGTTCCTTGAATACCGAACCGATCTGCTCGGAAGTGTACTTGGCATCTTCGCCTTCGGCCGGGGCAAACGCTGCCTTGACCTTCGCCTTGACGGCGTCGACGGCGGCGTAACGCTTCTGCTTGTCGACGTTCTTGTAGGCGTTGCTGAGTTCGTCGCCGACGATCTTCAGCATCTCGGCTTCAAGCGCGGAATAGTCCGGCGCGGTGAAGTCGCGCGGCTCCTTGGCGGCGACTTCGGCCAGCTTGATGATGGCGTCGATGACCGGCTGGAAGCCCTTGTGGCCGAACATGACGGCGCCGAGCATCAGCTCTTCGCCCAATTCCTTGGCTTCGGACTCAACCATCAGCACAGCGTCGGCGGTGCCGGCGACAATGAGGTCGAGCTTGGATTCCTGCATCTCGTCGACATGCGGGTTCAGAACGTATTCGCCGTTGATGTAGCCGACGCGGGCGCCGCCGACCGGGCCCATGAAGGGGACGCCGGAGAGCGTCAGGGCGGCCGAAGTGGCAACGATCGACAGGATGTCGGGATCGTTCTCGAGATCATGCTGGACGACGGTGACGACGATCTGGGTGTCGTTCTTGTAGCCGGAGGCGAAGAGCGGGCGGATCGGGCGGTCGATGAGGCGGGAAACCAGCGTTTCCTTCTCGCTCGGACGGCCTTCACGCTTGAAATAGCCACCCGGGATCTTGCCGGCGGCGTAGGTCTTTTCCTGGTAGTTGACGGTCAGCGGGAAGAAATCGAGGCCGGGCTTCGGCTCCTTCATCGAAACGACGGTGGCGAGGACCTTGGTCTCGCCGTAGGTGGCGAGCACCGCGCCATCAGCCTGGCGCGCGATCTTGCCGGTTTCGAGGATGAGCGGACGACCGCCCCATTCGATTTCCACTTTGTGGTGATTGAACATCTCTTGTCCTTAATATGAGGAAAGGGCCGCGCCGTTTCACGGTGCGCGGAGATGCCCTTTCCCTGGCTTCCTTTCTCGGGCAGCCACGGGCAAGACAACGGGAGGCTCGGGTGATTTCGGCGCGGTGCGCGCGCGAGCGTCCTGCAATCCTGCCCCATGACCGTCCATGGGCGGTTTCGAGTGCCCTCTGCACGATCGAAACCGGGTCTGGCCAGTCGATACGACTGGCAGAATGCGCGACCGGCGGGCTCTCCTTCGAAAGCCCGCCGGTCAATTCGTCAACGACGCAGACCGAGCTTCTCGATCAGCGTCTGGTAGCGCGCGTCGTCCTTGCGCTTGAGATAATCAAGCAGGCTGCGGCGCTGGGAGACGAGAGCAAGCAGACCACGGCGGGAATGGTTATCCTTCTTGTGGTCCTTGAAATGGTCGGTCAGGTTCTTGATGCGCTCGGAAAGGATGGCCACCTGGACTTCCGGAGACCCGGTATCGCCCTTGGCGGTTGCGAATTCACCCATCAATTCCTGTTTGCGCTCGGCAGTAATCGACATCGTGTTTTTCCTTATCTGTTTGAGGAAACGGGTCGCCCTCAGCCGGGATGTCGTCCAGCAGGGGCCGGTGCAAGCAAAGCGTCATAGCGCTAAGCTGCGGCGCATATAGTGCAATTCCCCGGAAAACACCAGCCCAATTCACAAGCCGGCTTTTCAGGCCAAAATGGCAGGTTTATCCCTGTCAAAGCCATTTCTTCCATTTGAAGAAGGCGATCAGCCCGAACGCGACAAGCGCCATGAACAGCAGCGACAAGGGATAGCCGTAGTAGGCCTTCAGTTCCGGCATGTTCCAGGGCGAAGACTCCGGATCGAAATTCATGCCCCAGATGCCGACCAGGAAGGTGAGCGGCATGAAGATGACCGAGACGATGGTGAGATAGCTGATAACGTCGTTGGTGCGCGCCTGGCTCAGCGACAGGTGCATCTCGATCAGGCCGGTCAGCATATCGCGCTGGGTCTCGACCAGCTCGATCAGCCTGAGCGCATGGTCGAGCGTGTCGTTGAGGAAGATCTTGGTCTCGGCCTTCACATAGGGCACATCGTTGCGGATCAGCGTCGCCAGCGCATCGCGCATCGGCCACAGCACGCCTTTCAGCACGTTGGCGTCACGCCGCAATTCATGCAGCTGCCGCATCTGGTGTTTGTGCGGCGAATGCAGCATCTGGTCCTCGATGCTGTCGACCATGTCACCGGCGGCCTCGATCGGCGGAAAATAGCTGTCGACGATGGCATCGATCAGCGCATAGGCAAGATAGTCGGCGCCGCGGGCGCGCAGCCGGTTGGGCGCCGAACTTTCAATGCGCTTGCGCACCGGATCGAATGGATCGCCTTCCCGCTCCTGGAAGGTAACGACGAAGTTGCTGCCGAAGAAGACGGCGATCTGCTCATAGCGGTGCGAGGTGACATCGTCGATCATCCTGACGACGACGAAGGCATGGTCCTCGAAGAAGTCGACCTTAGGCCGCTGGCCGGTGTTGACGACGTCCTCCAGCGCCAGCGGATGCAGGCTGAAAATGCGGCCGATCTCCTCGATCAGCGGGATGTTGGCGAGGCCGGTGCAGTCGAGCCAGAGGACCGGCCATTTGTGGCAATGGGTGTTGAGGTCGTCGATGCTGGCATTTTCGATAGTCTTGAATTTTTCGGGCGAGATCAGCGTCAGACGCAGTTC
>NZ_RZRR01000690.1:0-3077 GCF_003998555.1 Mesorhizobium sp. M7A.F.Ca.CA.002.09.1.1
CACGGCGCTGCAAGCGTCCGGCATCGAGCCGGCGCGGATCGCCGGCCTGCGGCCGGCGCTGCTGCCGAAAGTGCTCAGGCTGCCGGACTGGCTGTTCAAGCTCTTGGCGCGGCGCATGCTGGCGATCGACCCGCAGGCGCGCTCGTCGATGTGGGACGATCTTCAGCGCGGCCGGCCGACGGAGATCGACGACTTGCAAGGTGCCATCTTGCGGCTGGCGGGGAAGGCCGGCACGCCCGTGCCGACGGTTCAGCGGATCATCGCCTTGGTGCGCGCGGCGGAAGCGGAGCGGCTTGGCTCGCCGGGCCTGGCGCCGGAGCAGATTGTTGCACCGGCCGGCCGTCGATCAACGTGATCTTCTGCCAGATTTTCCGCGACAGGTTGGACGCCAGGTTCTCGATGTCGTTGACGCCGTCGATGACCACGTCGTCATTGACCGACTGCGCGAACAATGCGGCGATCTTGCCGGTGATCGACAGCATTTCGGAGCAATAGTCGAGGTAACGCGCCAGGTCGGCGGCATTGGTGATGCGGGCGGGCGAATGCGACGTTGGCTTGAAATCGGCCGACAGCGCCGCCGGATCCTTGGTCAGCTGGTGCATGTCGATGACGTGGATCAGCGAGCGCAGGCCATGCAGCTGGCGAAAGACCTGCTTGCGCTTGATGCGCTCCTCGGAGCGGATCAAGGCGAGAAATCCGACAATGGCGAGGATGAACATGTTGAGCGAAGCTTCGATGCCTTGCACAGACTGGACGGCATCACCCGGTTTGGAAATGCGGTCGAATGGCAATACGGTTCCGACGAAGATGAACATCAGTGCGCCGGCAACGACAGCGGCGACGATGAGGCCGCGCAGCCACCAGATCGGCGCTTCCAGGGCCTTGGCGCCCTGTGCCAGGTCGCGCGACAGCGAGACCAGTTCGGCGGCAACGCCGCGCAGGCCGGCATCGGGGAAACGCTCCGCAACGCGCGTCTCCAGCCGTTCTGCGGTCTCGATGATCAGTTTCGGATCAAGCGTACGGTAGCGCATGTCCGATCGAACCTCAGGGTTGTGCTGGCTCGTTGGTGCGCCGGCCGTAGCGGTTGGGTCCAGGCTGCCCCGGAAACAGGCACAACACAAGGAAGGCCACGATCGAGACCACCGGCACGAACAGGATCAGCGCCGCAATGCCCGGCTTGTCCAAATCGTGCAGCCGCTTGACCGCCAGGGCAATGTTCGACCACAGCGAGGCGATGAAGGCGACGAAGAAGATGAACGACCACATGTTGCTCTCGGCCGAACCTTCCGGCACCAGCGTGAAGCGGTAGAGCGGGAAGGCCTGGATGATAGCGACGAGCAACCCGCCAAGAAAATAGGCCGCGCGACTGACGCGGCCCGAGGTTTTGAAGAAAAGCCAGGTGAGATCTGATCTGTCAGGCAAGCGGGTCCGGTCCATATTGATTGGCGCCCCTGGCGCCTTCGAGAATGCCGCATTCCACCAGAAACCAGATCGGGCCGATCAATGGCACCAGCATGATCAGGCTCCACCAGCCCGACTTGCCGCGATCATGCCAGCGCTTGGCGTAGACTGCGAGTGCGAAATAGATCGAGGCCAGAGCGATGAGAATGCCGATGATGCCGATCTGGGCGCCACTGGCCGTGGTGATGCGTGTACCGAGGATCGCATCGAGAATAAAGGCAACGATGCCAATGACGATGAAAACGCCAATCGCGGCCCAGAACTTGCCACGGTTGATGCGACCGTCAAAACTTGTGAGCAGATACTTCCAGTCCATGTCACCCCTCCATGATGAACCCGCGCGACCGATTGTCGCGCCGGCGGAAGGTGCGCCCGCTTTGCGCAAAGATCAATCGCGCAGCAATTCGTTGATCGAGGTCTTGGACCTGGTTTTGGCGTCGACGCGCTTGACGATGACGGCGCAGTAGAGGCTCGGACCCGGCTCGCCGTTCGGAAAGGGCTTGCCCGGCATCGCTCCGGCGACGACGACGGAATTCGGCGGCACTTCGCCATAGAAAATCTCGCCGGTAGCGCGGTCGACGATCTTGGTCGACTGGCCGATGAAGACGCCCATGCCGAGCACCGAGCCTTCGCGCACGATGCAGCCCTCGACCACTTCCGAGCGCGCGCCGATGAAGCAATTGTCCTCGATGATGGTCGGACCTGCCTGCATCGGCTCCAGCACGCCGCCGATGCCGACGCCGCCGGAAAGATGCACGTTCTTGCCGATCTGGGCACAGGAGCCTACCCCGACCCAGGTGTCGATCATGGTGCCTGTATCGACATAGGCGCCGACATTGACGAAGGACGGCATCAGCACGGCGCCCGGCGCGATATAGGCCGAGCGACGCACGATCGACCCCGGCACGGCGCGAAAGCCCTCCTTTTCGAAATCGACAGCGCCCCAGCCATCGAACTTCGACGGCACCTTGTCCCACCACGTCGCTTCGCCGGGACCACCCTTGATGATCTCCATCGGGTTGAGCCGGAAGGACAAAAGCACGGCCTTCTTCAGCCACTGGTTGACATGCCACTTGCCGTCGGCCTGCCGCTCGGCGACGCGGACGGCGCCGCGGTCGAGCAGGTCAAGCGCCGACTGGATGGCATCGCGCGTTTCGCCGCGCGTCGCAGTCGAAATCGCATCGCGTTCCTCGAAGGCCTTCTCGATGGTCTTTTCGAGGCTCGCCAGATCGGGCTTCGACATGAATTCGCTCCATTACCAAGCTGTTAAGGGACTGAGCCTTAACCTGTTTTGAAAGTCGCGCGGACCCTATGTTAAGGCTTAATGGGGGTCAATCGCGTGTGCGTCACGGGACGGCGCAGTTAAGGGAATTGGACGGGTAGTTATGACTCCTATGGAAAAGGCGGGGTGGACGCCGCTGCCGCATTCGGACGAGGATCTGGAGCGGTCGAAGAGCGTGCCTGACACGCCGCAGACGCGTGCCGAAACCTACCGGCTCGCCTGGAACGATCCCGACTTCATGACGCGGCGCGAGTTGCGCGCGGTCAGGCTGCAACTCGAACTCCTGAAACCGGAAATGATCCTAGCCGAACGCGGCATCCGCTCGACGGTGATC
>NZ_RZRR01000068.1:0-11187 GCF_003998555.1 Mesorhizobium sp. M7A.F.Ca.CA.002.09.1.1
GGGCTCTGCCCTCGCCCGATCAATTGCTGGCGCTGCCGCGCCGGCGCCTCGATGAGGCGACATCCAGGCTGGGCCGGGGCCTGTTGGTCTCCACCGAACGCAAGCGTGCAAGGTTTTTTGCCGTGAAACTGACACCGGCAATGCTGTCGCAGCGCATTGCAGAGGCCCGGCGCACCAACGAACGCAATCTTTTGCGAGCACAAGGGGCACTGCGTGCGATGGCAAGAGCCCGGCGTGCGGAGCTTAACCGGGCGGCGGATCAATTGCCAAAATGTGCCAGGGCATCGCTGCAGCGGCACAAGCAGCAACTGGCCATGCTGCAAGGCCGCATCACGATCGAGCCGACGGCACGGCGGCAACGCGTGCAGAGGGATTTGCTGACAGCTTTGACAAGACGCGGCACGCAAGCAGTGGTGCTCAGGCTGGAGCGCCTGCGCGGCCGCATCGTCCAGGCCGACAGGTTGATGGCGTCGCTGTCGCACAAGGCCGTCCTGGCCCGCGGCTTTGCGCTGGTGAGAGATGCGGATGGCACCGTCGTCAAGCAGGCTGCCGACGTGGCGTCGGGAATGGCGCTTTCGCTCGAGTTCGCCGACGGGACCGCCGATGCGGTGGCAATCAGCGGCACGGCAAAACCGAAAGCCGTGGCCAAGCCGGCGGCCAAGGCCAAAGAGCCTGGCAATCAGGGATCCCTATTCTGACACCATGACCGACAATCCGCATCATCTGGCAACGCCCTCAGGCAAACCGCGCGCGCGAAATTTCGGCATCGGCTTCGACGGACGGCCTGGACCGTTCAACGCGATCACCGATGTGCCCGGCGTCGCGGTCGGCTATGCGACGCTGATCTCGGGCGATGGCGCGCTTGTCGTCGGCAAGGGACCGGTGCGCACCGGCGTGACCGCGATCCTGCCCAGGCCGCTTGCCGACCTCGCCAACCCGGTCTTCGCCGGGATCTTCAGCCAGAACGGAAACGGCGAACTGACCGGCTCGCACATCGTCGAGGAAACCGGCGCTTTCAACTTCCCGATCACCATCACCAACACGCATTCCTGCGGTGTTTCCCGCGACGGCACGCTGCGCTGGATGCAAAGCGTGCTGCCGGCGGCGCTCGACAGCGGCTGGGGACTGCCGGTGGCGGCGGAGACCTATGACGGCTTCCTCAACGACATCAACGGCCACCATTTGACGTCGGAGCATGTTGCGCAGGCCCTCGACGGTGCCGCCGGCGGACCGATCGAGGAAGGCAGCGTCGGCGGCGGCACCGGCATGATCACCTTCGGCTTCAAGGCCGGCTCCGGCACGGCATCGCGCATCGTCGAATGGCACGGCCGTGCCTATACGGTCGGCGCCTTCGTGCAGTCCAATTTTGGCAAACGGCGCAATATAACCATTCGCGGCCTGCGCGCCGGGCCGCAACTCGTCGAACCGGCTGTCCGCGAAGGCACACCGCGCGCCGAAAAGGGTTCGATCATCGCCGTCATCGCCACCGACGCACCGTTCCTGCCGCATCAGATGAAGCGGCTGGCCCGACGGGTGCCGCTTGGCGTCGCCATGACCGGAGGCTTCGGGTATCACAGTTCAGGCGACATTTTCATCGCCTTCTCGACCGCCAATGCGAGCGCCGCGCGGGCGCCATCCGGCCGCATCGCCAGTGCCGATTTTATTCCCGATACCGACATCGATCCGTTTTTCGATGCGGTGATCCAGACCGTAGAGGAAGCAATCCTCAACGCGCTGGTTGCCAATGACGATATGACCGGACGGGACGGGAATTTCGTGCCGGCGCTGCCGAAGACGTGGCTGAAGGAGACCTTTGGCTGAAGACAAAAACGCGGGCCAGAAGCCCGCGCTGCAACAATGTCGCCGCTATGCGATCATTCGGCGGCTTTGATCATTCCGCGGCTTTTCTGGGGGCCTGCTGGCTTTCTTCGGCCTCGGCCGCTTCCTCAAGCCGGGATGCGATAAGTTCCTGGATATCGCCGACTTCTTCCTGGATATCCTCCAGCGGAATGCCGACCTCGGCCGCCTCGGCGGCGCACTCCTTGGCCAAGGTTTCGGCCTGCTTGTCGATCCTTGCCTGGGAGGATTGGCAATGGACCTTTTCGCCGATCCATCCCCGCAAGAATTCGATGGCGTGTTCGCTCATACTGCTGTTCCCTGGCGGCAAAGCCGGTTGGTAATCATAAACGTCGACATCCCGCAAAGGATGCATGTCCCCATTCCAGCCGAGTCGCGGTCAGCCGGCAAGCCAATGCCGTCCAAGGTCCACAGAGCCATAGGAAATCGAGGGGTCAAGGGCATTTTCTGATTCTGGAGGGGTCGGTACCGTTGGCTGGGTCACACCCAGCGCTGCGCCACTGTTTCTATTTGCTTTTTTCCGGTTTCCGAGCCGATTTCCGTCACAATAGATGGCGCAAAACACTACACATTCACAGTTGCTTCGAGGTGCTGCCCTCGGGCGCGCGGGTCGAAGCCGCCGCTATATAGTGACATCCTCCTGCAATGTCGACTCCGCCCGCTATCCTGCTTCTTTCCGCCGCGCCGAAGGGCTCCGCGACGGACGCAGAACAAGTGACGATGGACCCGAACCGGGTGGAGCAGGCCCCGGCGGAGCCGCTCAGACGTGCACAGCCACCACCGCCGCGCAGTCGCCGGCCTTAACCAGCCCGGGGAAATGCCGCGCCGCAAGCATGCCCGACATTTTTGCCCGGATCTCCTGCGGAGCGACGCCGGTGCGGCCGGTGGAATGAATGCGCGCCAGCACCGAGCCTTCTTTGACGGGCTCACCGAGATCGACCATGGTTTCGATCATGCCGTCGTCTTCGGCGAACGAGAAACAATCGCCCGACGGCATGTCGAGCCACTGGGTTCGAGTCTTCTCGACCGCACCATCTACAATGCCGGCATGACGCAGCACGTTGAGAATGCCGCGCCTCGCGATCCGCACGGTTTGCGCGCGCGACGTGCCGCCGCCGCCAAGTTCGGTGCTGACGAAGACCTTGCCCATCTCCTCGGCTGCCGTGTCGTACATGCCAACGGCGTCGATCTCGATCATGCGCATCGAGAACGGAGCGGCAAAGGCCGCGACCGCGTCAAAGGCTTTCTGTTCCAGCGCCTTGTCGGGCAAAGTGTGCGCCGCGCAGAACGGCACGAAGTCCAGCGTCTTGCCGCCGGAGTGGAAGTCGAACACGATGTCGGCGCGAGGCAGCAGCTCACGTTGAAAGTAATCGGCGATCTTTTCGGTCACCGTTCCGTCCGGCCGGCCGGGAAAGCTGCGGTTCATGTTGCCCTTGTCGATCGGCGAGGTGCGCGTGCCGGCGCGGAAGGCCGGATAGTTCATTGCCGGCACGATGATCACCGTGCCGCTGACTTGCCTGGGATCGAGGGTCCTGGCGAGATCGTAGAGGGCCAGCGGCCCCTCATATTCGTCGCCATGGTTGGCGCCGGACAGCAGAGCTGCCGGTCCGTTGCCGTTGCGGATGACGCAGATCGGGATCATCACCGAGCCCCACGCGGAATCGTCGCGGCTGTAGGGCAAGCGCAGGAAGCCGTGCTGGACGCCGTCGCGGTCGAAATCGACGGTCGGCGCGACCGGTGATGAGCGTAGATTCGACATCGGGCTCAATCCTTCACCACCAGCTTACGCGGCACATTGGCCAGGCACTCCACACCGGTTTCGGTGATCAGGATGGACTCGGTGATCTCCAGTCCCATCGTTTCCAGCCACAGGCCGGTCATGAAATGGAAGGTCATGCCGGGCTTGAGTTCGGTGCGGTCGCCGGGACGCAAGCTCATCGTGCGCTCGCCCCAGTCCGGCGGATAGGACAGTCCGATCGAATAGCCGGTGCGGTTGTCCTTGACGATGCCATACTTCTTCAGCACGGCGAAGAAGGCGTTGGCGATGTCCTCACAGGCGTTGCCGGGTTTGGCCGCGGCCAGCCCCGCTTCCATGCCTTCCAGCGTCGCCTTCTCGGCATCGAGGAATTCCTGCGTCGGCTTGCCGAGGAAGACGGTGCGCGACAGCGGGCAGTGATAGCGGTTGTAGCAGCCGGCGATCTCGAAGAAGGTGCCCTCGTCCCGCTTCATCGGTCTGTCGTCCCAAGTCAGATGCGGCGCCGAGGCATCGGCACCCGACGGCAGCAGCGGCACGATCGCCGGATAGTCGCCGCCGATGCCGTCGACGCCGCGCGTGCCGGCATCATAGATTTCGGCAACGAGATCGCATTTGCGCATGCCGACCTCGATCTTGTCGAAGATGCGCTGGTGCATCGCCTCGACGATGCGAGCCGCCTTGCGCATATAGTCGATCTCGGTCGAGCTCTTCACCGCGCGCTGCCAGTTGACCAGCGCGGTGGCATCGACAAAGCGGGCATTGGGCAAATGCTTCTGCAGCGATGCGAAGGCGGCGGCCGAGAACCAGTAATTGTCCATCTCAACGCCGACTGTCAGCTTGCCCCAGCCGCGATCCGCAAGCACGCTGGCCAAAAAATCCATCGGGTGGCGCTCGGTCGACTGCACATAGTGATCGGCATAGCCGACGATGTTGTCATGCGCGAGATAGGCAGTGCGCTTGGCACCGTTGGCGTCCTGGCCACGGCCGTACCAGACCGGCTCGCCCGATGGCGGCACGATAACCGCCTGATGCACGTAGAACGACCAGCCGTCATAGCCGGTCAGCCAGGCCATGTTGGACGGGTCGCTGATAACAAGAAGATCGACGCCCTTCACCTCCATGGCTTTGCGTGTCTTGGCGAGGCGATCCGCATATTCGCCGCGCGAGAATCTCAGGTTCGGTTGCATTGTTCTTGGTCCTCGTTTGTTGGGCCTTGAGCCTGTTTCAACTTCGTTGAAACCGGCCCGTCGTTCTTGTTTGGGCGTGATCTTTCGGAAAACCGGTTCCCATTTTTCCGGATCACGCCTTGGCCAGCATCAGCTTTCGAAAATGGCCCCGGAACCGGCCACCCGCGCCCGATCGCGGGCGAACGTAGCTATCGCCGTATCCTGAACGCCGGTGCCGGTCAGATCGGCGATGGTGATGTCGCTGGCCGAGCGCCGACCATGCCGTTTACCGGCGATGATCTGGCCAAGTTCGGTCACCTCTTCGTCAGCGGCCATCACGCCCGCCGCGATGGCGTGATGCAGCTCACCCAGCCGCCGCGTCTGACGGGCGCTGTCGGCGACATAGAGGTCGGCCATGCGCAGGATTGCCGGCGCGATCTCGTTCTTGTGCTCGGCGTCGGAGCCCATCGCCGTGATGTGCTGGCCGGCGGAAACGAAACCCGCCTTGATCAGCGGCTCGGTCGAAGGCGTGGTGGTGACGATGATGTCGGCGCCGACAACTGCGTTTGCCGCGTCGGGCTCGGCATGCACGAGAATGCCGAGCTTTTCGCGCAGGGCTCCGGCGGTTGCCTCGGCCTTTGCCACATCGCGCGCCCAGATGCGCGCCTCGGAAATCGGCCGCACCAGCATCAGGGCTTCCAATTGCAACCCGGCCTGGACGCCGGCGCCGAAGATCGCGGCAACTGACGAGTCCTGCCGCGACAGATGTTTGGCGGCGACGGCGCCGGCAGCAGCGGTTCGGATATCCGTGAGATAGCCGTTGTCGAGCAGCAGTGCTTCGACCAGCCCGGTTTTGGACGACAGCAGCACCATCATGCCGTTGACGCTGGGCAGGCCGAGCTTCGGATTGTCGAAGAAGCCGGGGCTGATCTTGATGGCGAAACCGTCGATATCAGGCACGTAGGCGGTCTTCACGTCGACCTCGCCGCGATGCTCGGGAATGTCGAGCCGCAGGATCGGCGGCATCGCCACCGGCAGGGTGGCAAGCGCACGGAAGGCGTTTTCGACGCAGGCGACTGCATCGAGATCGAGTGTCACGATCGCGCGCAATTCTTGTTCGGTGAGGATCGTCATCCGGCTCATGCGGCGTGCTCCTTGAGCGATGGCGCCTCGCCGCAGACGATCCTGCGGTGCGCGTCCATATCGATGTTGCGGCCGGAGAGAAGCACGACCACCGGCCCGTCCGACCTGACCTTGCCGGCGAGCAGCGCGGCGATGCCGACCGCGCCGGCGCCCTCGACGATTTCGCGTTCGCGCGCATAGGCGTGACGGATGCCGGCGGCGATCTCGTCCTCGCTAAGCAGGACGATACCATCGAGCAGGTCGCGGCACATGGCGAAGGTCAGCCGGTTGTCGAGGCCGATGCCGCCGCCGAGCGAATCCGCCAGCGTCGGCAATTCCTCCACCAGCACCGGGCGGCCGGCATCGAGGCTGGCCTTCATCGCCGCGCCACGAGCCATCGAGACACCGATGATCTTTGTGCCGGGGCTGACGCCTTTGATGGCCGCGGCAACGCCTGAGGCGAGCCCGCCACCCGACAACTGCACCAGGACGAGGGCAGCATCCGGGACCTGTTCGATCATCTCAAGCCCGAGCGTGCCTTGCCCGGCGACAATGTCGGGATGGTCGAAGGGCGGCAGCATAACCAGCCCCTCTTGCGCCACCAGCCGATCGACCTCCTGCTGGGCATCGTCCTGACTGTTGCCGATAATGCGAACCTCCGCGCCCAGCCGGCGGATCTCGTCGAGCTTGTTTTCAGGCACCAGCCGCGACATGCAGATCACCGCGCGCATGCCCTCAAGCTTCGCCGCATGCGCCAGCGCGCGGCCGTGGTTGCCGGTCGAGGCCGCGACCACGCCACGCGCCTTCTCCGCGGTGCTGAGCGAAGCGACGGCATTCGAGGCGCCGCGCAGCTTGAAGCTGCCGGTGGTCTGCCGGTGTTCGAGCTTGAGGTGGACGGGGACGCCCAGCCCTTCGGAAAGACTTTGGGACAGCACGGTCGGCGTGCGCTCGACCTTGCCGGCAATGCGCTCATGCGCGGCGCGAATGTGCTCAAGAGTGACCTGTGTCATGATCATCAATCAGGCGGCAAATGGCTGCGTCATCAGACGGCCGAATTCGGGACGCGGCGTGTCATCTCCGCACAGCCGCAGACAATTCCAGGCGGTCGCCTGGTTGCTGGTCACCACGGGACGTCCAATAGTTTTTTCCATTCCGGTGACCGCGAGGGCGCTACGCAGCGCCGTGCAGGAGACGAACAGCGCATCGGCGCTGGTGTCGGTCGCCTCACGCGCCAGTTCGACGAGGGCCGCCGGTGCGATGCGCGCCATCTCGCGGTCGTCCTCGAAACCGAGGCAGGTGAAGCTGGCGATCTCGAAGCCGTGCGCCGCGAAATAGGCGGCCATCGGCCTGGATGTCTCGACCGTGTAGGGAGTGAGGATGCTGATCTTGCTTGCGCCCAGCGCACGCAGCCCGCGCACGCCCGCCATCGGCGGGGTGATTACCGGCACGCCGGGCTTTGCGACCTGGATCGCCGCCTCGATCTCGGCATCGCCGATCACCACCGAGGCCGAAGTGCAGGAATAGCAGACGGCATCGAGTGGCTCATCCGGCAGGATCAGGGCCGCGCCCGCCGTCAGCGCCGGCTGCATCTTGCGCAGGTTTTCGGGCGTCGTCGGGTTGGCATAGGGAATGCGCGCGACATAGACGCCGACGCGTTCGCTCGCCACCATGCGGCGGAAATCCGGTTCGCTGGTGTGGTCGGTGGCCAGGATGATCAGGCCGATGCGCCGCTCCAGCGGACGCGCATCCAGTGCCGGCCGTTTTGGATACACCTTGATCTCGGGCAAGGGTTTCATCGGTTACCTCTCGATCTTGCCGTAGCGGCGTTCCAGCCAGCGCAGCAACACGACCGAAAACAGACTGATGACCAGGAAGAAAGCACCGACCAGGGTGATCGGCTCGATATAGCGATAGTAGGTGTTGGCGACGCTTTTGGCCTGGTTCATCAGTTCCAGCACGGTGATCGCCGACAGCAGCGGCGTTTCCTTGAACATGGCGATAAAGTAATTGGCGAGCGCCGGAATCATCGGTGGGATAGCCTGCGGAATGATGATGTGGGTCCAGGTCTGACTGGCGCTCAAATTGCACGCCTTGGCGGCCTCCCATTGGCCGCGCGGCACATTGTCGATGCCGGCACGATAGACCTCGGCCGTATAGGTGCCGTAATGCAGCCCGAGCCCGATGACACCGGCGACCAGCGGCGGCAGCAGGATGCCGATGTCGGGCAGCACGTAGAAGATGAAATAGAGCTGCACCAGCAGCGGCGTGCCGCGGATGAATTCAGCCGCCCAGCCGACCGTGCGCGACAACGCCTTGTTGGGCGAGCGGCGCGCCAGCGCAATGCCAAGCCCGACGATCGCCGCCAGCACCGAGCCGAGCAGCGTCGCCAGGATGGTGATCTTCACGCCCTGGATCAGCGTTGGCATGATTTCCCAGACGAAATTCCAATCCCATTCCATCAGTAGGCCCAATTTATCAGAAGGGAGTTGGCCATCAGGCACGCACCCCGTCGAGGCCGCGCGCCATGCGTCGTTCCAGCGAGCGCACGCCCCACGAGATGAGCAGGGCGAGGATGAAATAGATGATCAGGATGGTGGTGAACGGCACCAGGGTGTTGCCGGTCTGGGCGCGCACCACCTGCGCCTGGAAGGTCAGGTCGGTGAGCGAGATCAGCGACACCACGGCGGTCGCCTTGAGCAATTCGATGGCATTGTTGCCAAAGGTCGGCAGCATCACCAGCAGCGCCTGTGGCAGGATGATGTGGCGCATGCCTTGCCAGCGGCCGAGATTGAGCGCTGTGCAGGCCTCATACTGTTCGCGGCCGATCGACTGGATGGCACCGCGCACCACTTCGGCGGCGTAGGCGCCGACATTGAGGCCGAGCGCCAGCACGCCGGCCTGCAACGGGGTCAGCGAAATGCCGATGAAGGGCAGCACGAAATAGGCCCAGAACAACTGCACGAAGATCGAGGTGCCGCGGAAGAACTCGATGTAGGCGGTGGCCAACCAACGCAGCGCAAAGAAGCGCGACACGCGCCCCATGCCGGCGAGGAAGGCCATGATCAGCGCCAGCACCGACCCCATCAGCGTCAGCTCGATGGTGACAAGCGCTCCCTGCAATATCAGGCCGAAATAGCCGGACCACTGGGTCATTCGGTTTCCAACGTTGGGTTTAGCATCTTCTCCCCGTTCACGGGGAGAAGATGCCGGCAGGCAGATGAGGGGCGGCGCGAACTTGCGAAGGTTTGGCGCCGCCCCTCATCCGTCACTTCGTGACACCTTCTCCCCGTTGAACGGGGAGAAGGAAGGATCACTTCGCCGCGCAGAGCTTGTCGCGGCTGGTCGACATCGCGGCTGCCGCCGAGAAGCCGTAGGGCTCGATGATCTTGGCGAACTCGCCCGATTTCTTCATCTTGGCCAGTTCCACATCGAAGGCGTCGCGCAGTGCCTCGTCGCCCTTCTTGAAAGCGGCGCCGTCGCAATAGACCGGTGCGCCCTGCACCGGAGCGATGACTTCGAGGTTCGGATCGTTGGCCTTCTTGACCAGATCATTGATCGACAGGACGGGCAGCGAATAAGCGTCGATGCGGCCATCCTGGAGCATCTTCACGCCGCTCTGGCCATCCGGCACGACGATGACGCGATCGCGTGGCACGCCGGCATTGAGCGCGAGCTTCTCCTCGGTGCCGCCGCCCGGCGCGCCGATGGTCGCAGTCGTATCCTTGGCGACATCCTCATAGCTCTTGAAACCCTTTGGATTGCCTTTCTTCACCAGCATCGCCTCGGCGTCGCACAGCACGGGTTCCGAATAGGCGACCGCAGCACAGCGCTCCGGCTTCATGAACAGGCCGGCGGTGACGACATCGAAGCGACCGGCCTGCAGGCCGGGGATCATGGCGCCATATTCGGAGATCGAAGCGGCAACGTCGGCGACGCCGAGCCGCTTGAATATCTCGCGGGCCACATCAGGCGCGGCACCCGAAACCTTGCCGTCGGCGGCGACCGCCGTATAGGGCGGCTCGTTGGCGATGGCGAGGCGGGCGAAACCTTGCGCCTTGAGCTGCTCGAGCTTGCTGTCATCGGCCGAACCGGGGATCGAGGCGGCCAGCACCGCCGTCAGTGCAAGACCGGCAACGCCGGCCAGAATGCCAAGTTTGTTCATTGTTCCCAACTCCTTGTTTCTTGTCTTGCTTTGTTGCATGGCGGCCCTCGCCGCCTCGGGACGACTTCGTCGCCCTGGGCATTGCGGTCAGACCCGATGTCCGGCCGCGATGATCTTCTTCAGGAAACCTTGCGTGCGCTCCTGCTTGGGATTGCGGAAAATCTCGTCCGGTTTGCCTTCTTCGACGATCCTGCCGCGATCGAAGAACAGCACCCGGTCGGCGAAATCATGGGCAAAGCCCATCTCGTGGGTGACCAGCAGCATGGTCATGTCGGTCTCGGCGGCGAGCTTGCGCATGACGTTCATCACCTCCTCGACCAGCTCTGGATCGAGCGCCGACGTCACCTCGTCGAACAGCATGATCTTCGGCGACAGCGCCAGCGCCCGAGCGATCGCCACGCGTTGCTTCTGTCCACCGGACAGCTGCGCCGGCATGTTCTTGGCCTTGTCGGCCATGCCGACCATTTCGAGCAGTTCCATCGCCCGCTTTTCGACGGCGGCACGCGGCGTGCCCTTGGTCAGCATCGGCGCCAGCGTGACATTGTCCATGACGCACTTGTGCGGAAACAGGTTGAACAGCTGGAACACCATGCCGATCTTCTGGCGCATCCTTGTCAGATGCCGCTCATCGGCGGGCAACAGCTGGCCATTGCGCTCCATGTGATAGAGCTGCTCGCCGTCGATCTGGATATGACCGCCATCGATGCGCTCCAGCGTCATCAGGATGCGCAGGATCGTCGTCTTGCCCGAACCCGATGGGCCGATCAGTGCCAGCTTCTCGCCGGGCATGACTTGCATCGACAGGCCGTCCAGCACCTTGAAGCTGCCGAAGCTTTTCGAGATGCTGTCGATCTTGATGATGGGCGCTGGTGCGGACAAATGTATTTCCCCGTGCTGGAGAAGCCTATGCCCCTTAACGATGCGGAACGCGCCAAATCATGTCAATTGGGAAAATAATATCATGACAATTATTCTGATTCCCCACAATTTCCGGGCAAACCGGACCTAGATTGCGAGCAGCAGATGCTCCGGATCGCCAAGCAGCAGCTTGGTGACAACGCCGAGGCCGGCGCGCAGTTCCCCCTCGGTGGTCGAACCCAGCGAGATACGCACGGCCGGCTGCC
>NZ_RZRR01000691.1:0-3077 GCF_003998555.1 Mesorhizobium sp. M7A.F.Ca.CA.002.09.1.1
CCCAGGGACTGATCGTGCTGGAGAACGCGACCGTCGATCTGAGATCGGCGATGGTCATGCATCGCTCCGGCACGGAGGAACAGCTTTCGCCCGGTCAGGTGGCGCTGCTCAGGCTGTTCCTGGCCAGTCCGCGCAAGGTTTTGACGCGCGACGACATCATCGCCGCGGCGCCGGCCGAAAACGCCGATGCCTTCGATCGCTCGATCGATTCGCGCATCGTGCGGCTGCGCCGCAAACTCGACACCGAAACCATCACCACCATACGCGGCGCCGGCTACCGGTTCGATCCGCCGCGGCAATTCGCGGACTGATTGCCGGGCACTGACGCAGTCTCTGGTTTCGGGCATCGGATTTTCCATCTCCGGCCCCGACGCTCTTGGCGCTCAGCGTACCAGCAGAAGCGATGGACCCACCGGCATGTCACTGCCCATGGTCAGCTCGCCAGCGTGGGCGCGGTCCCTGAGCAGCACGGTGGCAAGGCCGGCAAAGCCGAGCAGGCCCTGGGCGTAAAGCAGTGCGGAAAGCACCGAAGCGGCAAATTTCGTTTTCATCGTACCAATTCCCCAAAATGGTTTGTTGCGGGTCGCTTCAGGATACCCCCGAAGCGCCCGCGCCGCCCACGGAACCCCCCGTCTCGGCGCGGGCCTTCGGTCCTCTCGGCAGCAAGTTGCCGGAGGCGCCGCGCAAACCCGTCAGCCTAAGGCCGACCCGCCAGAGGGCCTTTAGCCGGGCGATGCGCAGGCTGGAAACAATCCAGACCGTGGCGAAAAACAGTGCGGCGTGCAGGGTCGAAATCTCGCCTGAAGTCATCGCGCCGAGGCTTGTCAGCGGGGTGCCGGCAACCATGCCGACGCCGCCGATGACCGCTGCCGCGATGCTGATCCTGAAAAGCCAGGACAGCGCGTTCGATTTCGTTCCCATGTTCGTTACCGGCTGTTTTCGTTGCGTCAACTTTGCTTGCGGCCCGTATCCGGATCATGCCGCTTGAAACCTCGCTTTGTTGCAGTTCGGTTTCGAGATCTACGGCGGTCCTTTCGAATACTGCTAATTCGCACTTTCGTTTAGCGACGGATACCCATGTTCCTGACCTTGGTCTTGCTATGGTCTCGCTGGCGGGCCACCGACGGCTCTAATGGGGTTGGCGTTTGTTAACCAGTGGAAACAGATTCGAAACACAAATGAGCATTTTGCGAAATCTCTCCGAAACATGACGTTGGGATAAGCAGCCATCGAATTGGAGCCGGCTGGACCGGCAGAGAGAGGGGATTTTCTTCATGCATACCGCCATTTCCGCCAAGCTCATCAACATCGCCGCCGCCGCGCTGACCGGTGCCGCACTGCTGTTCGGCTCGGGCGCCGCGCATGCCGCCAACAAGATCGTGGCGCGCGTTTCGCTTTCGCAGCAGATCATGGAAGTCTCCGTCGACGGCCGGCCGACCTTCGCCTGGAAAGTCTCCACCGGCGACCGGGCCCATGTGACGCCGACCGGCTCGTTCAAGCCGACCCGCATGCATGAAATGTGGTATTCGAAGAAATACGACAACGCCCCGATGCCGCACTCGGTCTTCTTCAGCGGCGGCTATGCGGTGCACGCGACCTATGCGATCAAGCGCCTCGGCCAGCCGGCTTCGCATGGCTGCGTGCGGCTGCACCCCGACAACGCCGCCGATTTCTACCAGCTCGTCGAAACCTTCGGGGCGACCAACACCAGCATCGTCATCGTCAAGTAGCAGGCTGGAAACGGTGGCGTGGCAGCATGCTGCCGCGCCTCAAAGCTCCCTCCGGAAACGCTGCGGTATTGCGTACAGTTCAAACCGGCGGTATCGAGCCCAGCCAAAAAGAAAAGAGGCCGGGAATTTCCCGGCCTCTTTTCTTTTGTTTCCATCGATTTGCCCCGCGCATTTCTGGGCGGGACTCCCTAGACCGTCCTAGCTCGGCAGTGCCGGCATCAGCTTGGGGTCCGGCTTCTCCGCCAGATGAGGCAGGTCCTTGCTGGCGATAAAGGTGTAGAACATGGGCACGACGAAGAGCGTGAATATGGTGCCGACCAGGATGCCGGTGAAGATGACCAGGCCCATCGAATAGCGGGCCGCGGCACCAGCGCCGCTGGACGTGATCAGCGGCACAACGCCGAGCGCCATCGCCGCCGTCGTCATCAGGATCGGCCGCAGGCGCACCTTGGCCGAGGCGATGATGGCATCGCGCCGCCGCATGCCATGCTTTTCACGCTGCTGGTTGGCGAACTCGACCAGCAGGATGCCGTGCTTGGTTATCAGACCGATCAGTGTGATCAGGCCGACCTGCGTGTAGATGTTGAGCGTGCCGAGGCCCAGATTGAGCGGCACGATCGCGCCGAAGATCGACAACGGCACCGCCATCATGATGATCAGCGGGTCACGGAAGCTTTCAAACTGCGCCGCCAGCACCAGATAGATGACGACAACTGCGGCCGCGAAAGCGATCAGGATGGTGTTGCCCTGTTCCTTTTCCTGTCGCGATTGACCGGAATAATCGATGAAGAACGTGTCGGGCAGGCTCTCCTTGGCGATGTCCTCCAGCGCCTTCAGCCCGTCGCCGGTGGTGACGCCGGGCAGCGGAAGCGCCGAAATCGTCGACGAATTCAGCTGGTTGAACTGCTCGATTGCCGCCGGCGCCGCATTGGTCGAAATCTTGACCACCGCCGATAGCGGCACCATCTCGCCGGTCACGCTGCGCACGAAGTATTCGCCGAGCTTGTCGGGGTCGTCGCGGAACTCCTGCGGCACCTGCGGGATGATGTCGTAGCTGTTGGAATCGCGGTCGAACTGCGCCACTTCGGCGCCGCCGACCAGCAAGGTCAGCGTGCGGCCGATATCGGCGATCGGCAGGTTCAGCGCGGCGGCGCGGTCGCGGTCGATGGTCACCGTCACCTCCGGTGCGTCATAGGCCATCGAATTCTGCACGACGATGAAGCGGCCGGAGGCCTGCGCCTTGTTCTTGATCTGCTCGGCCACCTCGTACACTTCCGAGGAAGCGCCGGTCGATCGCACCACCATGGAAATGGGCAGGCCGCCGCCGGAGCCCGGCAGCGTCGGCGG
>NZ_RZRR01000692.1:0-3066 GCF_003998555.1 Mesorhizobium sp. M7A.F.Ca.CA.002.09.1.1
CCTCACGCCGTTCACCTCCATCAAAGCTGAGCTCGAATCGATCGCAGCAAGCGCGGCAGTTCATCGACGGCTATCGGATCAGTCGACCGATGATCCTTTGGGACGCTTCGGGCGCTTTACCAAGGCGTTCGACGTGTCAACGGCCATGCCTCTCGTGCTCTATCTAGCGGGCGAAAGCGCGCTGGACGAAGGCGAGCTGCCCGATGCTCTCCGGCTGATCGAATCCTATATCGTCAGGCGCGATATCTGCGGCCTCACGACCGCCAATTACAACAAGTTCTTTGTCGATATGATCGCAAAGCTTCGCGCGGGCGGCCAAGTGTCAGTCGCGCGTGTTCATCAATTGCTGTCCGCGAGTCAGGCGGATGCGATCCGTTTCCCGCCAGACAGCGAATGGAAGGCGCAATGGCTTGGTCGCGACCAATACAAAGGGAGTCGTCAGCCGCGCCTTCGGTATCTGTTCGAGGCGCTTGAACACCAGAAAAGGAACGATCGCAGCGAAGTCGTCGCCATCCGGAGCGATTTGACGCTCGAACACATCATGCCGCAAAAATGGCGCGAGAATTGGCCCGTTCCGGGTTTTGATCACGTTGCGGCCGGCGAGGTGGATATTGACCAGGTTGCTCGCGAGGTTGACCGCGACAAGATCATAAACAAGCTCGGCAACCTCACACTGCTGACCCAGAAGCTGAACACGTCGGCTTCGAACGGATCGTTCTCGACCAAGATGCCTGCTGTGAGAGCACACACGGCGCTCGCGCTGAACCGGGAACTCCATCAGTACCAGGCATGGGATGAGGAGACCGTCTCACACCGTGGAAGCGCGCTGTTCGATACGGCGCTTTCGATATGGTCCGGCCCGACGATTGCTGAGCAGAATAATCAGAACGCAGGCGCAGGGCACGCGTTGACGCAGCAGGCCGACGCTGCGGAATAGGCGGCGCGGAAATGGGTTCACCATGCGAACGAGCATGCTAGGGAATGGGCGGAAACCGTCGTCCTATGTGCTTGTGCCGCATGATGCCGTGAAGCCGAGCTCGACGCTGGTGTCGGCGTACGCGCAGGCCGCGGAGTTGGTGTGACTGATCATAGTTTTTTGAGGGAGAGGGATGGCCAACAGCGCCGTCCCTGTGGGGGGGTGAATTGCTGGAGAGTGTAACGGCAACAGAGTTTCTGCGCCCGGCCTCTCAGGGTCGCACCGCTCCGATCCTTTTGATGTGCGAGGATGCGGCAGGAGAGACCGTCGAGGTTTTCTGCAAGCTATCCAGCGGATGCGATGCCGGGGTGTCGAGCTTGTCTCGGGAGAGCATAGGTGCCTGCTTGGCTGCGGACCTCGGATTGCCTGTTCCCCGTCCCTATTGGGTTCGGCTGCCCCCTGAGTTCATAGAGTCTGTTTCAGACGAGACTGTTCGCCAGAAGCTTGGCGTGAGCTCACCTGTCGGATTCGGATCACTGCGTGTTCCCAACCAGTTTGCAGCATGGGCGAAAGGCAATTTGATTACTGACACAATGATGCCTGACGCAACTGGTATTCTGATCTTCGATGCGATCATCCAGAATCCGGATCGACGCGACGGGAATCCCAACTGCTTGGTGAAGGGCGACAATCTGCGGATATTCGATCACGAGCTGGCTTTCATGACTGAGCAACTCCTGTTCTGGAAGCCGCCCTGGACACTAGGTGGCCTGAGTTGGGTCGGAGTGCCAGGAGCCCATATTTTCGTTGGGGGATTGAAGGGGCGGGATGTTGATTATGATCTCATCAAGGATCGCTGGGTTAACTTGTCAGATGAGGTGATTGCGAGCTATCAGACCGCAGTTCCGGACGAGTGGGCTGGCTCGGAGGCCGCCGTTCACGCAGCGCTTAAGCTAATTCGAGATGCACGAGACAACATCGACGGGTGTTTGGATGAAGTGCGGAGGATACTGAAATGAGCGATCGCCATCCCTACAACTTCATTGTCCTGCGTTATGTCCACGACATCGTAACCGGGGAGTTCGTGAACGTTGGCGTGATCTTGCATGTCTCACGTGAGGGCATCCTGAGGTGGCGCACGCGAAAGACCATAGGCCGTATCAAAAGCGTGTTCCCGGATCTCGATCGCGAGGCCTTCGTGGCTGCTATGCGGAGTGTCGAGCGGGGTATGCGTGGCGCTTCCAAGATGCTGCCCAAGGAGGGTCTGTTCAGGCAAGATCGCGGACTGGACTCCTACGCCAAGTCAATCGTACCGAATGACGACAGTTCCCTACAATGGTCACCTGTCAGCTCCGGTGTGACCAACGATCCATCGAAGACCTTCGAGCGTCTCTATGAGCGATTTGTTGGCCGCTACGATGTGACCGTGAAGGCCAGGAAGACTGACGAGGATATCTGGCGGCCCGTCCGTACCATGCTAGCCGAGCGGAATCTGAACGTGGAACTGGAAAAGAAGGTCTTATCCAGCAAAGCGGATAGTATCGAGTTCAAGCACGCATGGAAGAACGGCAGTTGGCATGCCTATGAACCGTTGTCGTTAGACTTGGCGGATGCTGATGGGATTAAGGACAAGGTCCGTCGCTGGCGTGGGCATCTTGCTGCTGTCGCAGATGACGCGCAAGAGCCGTTGAAGCTGCATTTCATTGTGGGTGCGCCAGAGAACCGTCAGCTTATGCCTGTCTACAAAAACGCGCTTGAGATCTTACGTGGCTCTCCATTCGCACCGGAGATCGTTGAGGAAACGCAGATCGCCTCATTGGTCGATGAAATCGAGGATGAAGTTCGGTCGCACAATCAGCGGATTTGATCCGTGATGGTGCAGCCTCCGCATGGCTAATCAGCAGCCATGTCGGAACGGCTCACGATCGTGAGGGGCGAGGATTAGGCACACAACTCTGTCTCGTCGAAAATCATTTGAGTATGCCTTTAGCGGACCGCGTTTTTAGGTGGTTCGATAATAACGTTTGACCACCCTAATCGTACCAGACAATATGAGACCATTCATATCGAACCGGGGCCTCATATGTTCGTCCGCGCCTATCTCCGAGCCTCAACGAAAGAGCAGGATGCCAACCGAGCCAAAGGTGACC
>NZ_RZRR01000693.1:0-3057 GCF_003998555.1 Mesorhizobium sp. M7A.F.Ca.CA.002.09.1.1
GTGCACCACCTCCTCTTCCGTCGGATGCGTCCGCGGACGCCGAGCATGGCCGAAGCAAGAAGCACGCGCCGGAATTTCTCGAGAGATCTTGACCCAGACGACGACGTTTGCCGCACCCGTCTCATCCTCCAGAGGAACATGAAGCCTTTGGCCGAGCCCGGCCGCTGCCGGACCAGCACCAGGCCGGCGGCCTCGAGCCAGCTTCTGCCTCGCGCCTGCATAGCATCCTGACAGGTCACGGTGCGGCGCCGGTTAGGCGGCACGCCGATTTTGGCAACGCTAGCCTGTGAACTGAAGAATGAAGGTCGGACTTGCGGCACATCGATTAGGTTCAAATGATAAGTTGCTGCCCGGCGAGGTCGTTTCAGCGCATCTCGACTGGTGGGTCGGCAAGACAATGCGGAACGGAAATGATCGCAGGCGTAAAGGACGGCTTTCGGGGCCGGAAGCTTCAGGCCTGGAACCGGACCCCAGTTTGGCGCAAGCATCGTGGCCTCCGCCCGGTCAGGCATTCACCGGCTCGCGAAATGCCAATTGATTCTGCTTAACCGGGCATACCTAAACGGCCACTTGCGTTCCGATCTCGACCACACGTCCGGTCGGGATCTGGAAATACTCCGTCGCGTCGGCGGCCGTGCGCGCCAAGCCGATGAACAGCTTGTCCTGCCACACCGGCATGCCGGAGTTGGGTGACGCCTTGAGCGAGCGACGCGACAGGAAGAAGGACGTCGTCATGATGTCGAACTTCCAACCCTGCTTGCGGCAGATCGCCAGCGCACGCGGGATGTTAGGCTGTTCCATGTAGCCGAAGGTCAGTGTCACCCGCATGAACAGCTCATTGATCGTTTCCATCTTGATCCGCTCGCTGTCGGGCACCACGGGCTGCTGCGCCGTCACCACAGAGAGGATGACGTTCTGTTCGTGCAGCGCCTTGTAGTGCTTCAGGCTGTGCATCAACGCGGTCGGCGCACTGGCGGGATCGCTGGTCAGGAACACGGCCGTACCGGACACCAGCTGCGGTTTCTTCTTCAACAGATTGCCCGCAAGGAAATCGAGCGGAATCTGGTTCCTGCGCGTCTTGTCAAATAGATACCTGCTGCCTCTTATCCAAGTCCACATGGTCATCACGATCACTGCGGCAATGGCAAGCGAGGCCCAGCCGCCTTCGAATACCTTGACGATGTTAGCTGCAAAGAAGCCGGTATCGATGAAGACGAACACCGCCATTAAGGCTATCGCGACGCCGAGCGGCCATTTCCAGATGCGCGTCATCACAACAAAAAGCAGTATGTTCGTCACCAGCATATTGCCGGTCACCGAAATACCGTAGGCCGAGGCCAGCCGGCTGGATTCGCCGAAGCCGACCACCAGCAGCATCACCACCAGCGCCAGCATCAGGTTGATGCGCGGCAGATAGATCTGGCCCGACTGTTTTTCCGACGTGTGCTGGATGACGAAACGCGGCAGCATGTTGAGCTGTACCGCTTGCCTGGTCAGCGAAAAGGCGCCGGAGATCACCGCCTGGCAGGCGATCACGGTCGCCGCCGTGGCAAGCACGACCATCGGAATAAGCGTCCAGCCCTGGTTCATCTCGAAGAACGGATGACCGACAACGCCGCCATTTGCCAGCACGAAGGCGCCTTGCCCGACATAATTGAGCAACAGACAAGGGAACACGATCGCCAGCCAGGCGAGCACGATCGGCTTGCGGCCGAAATGGCCGAGGTCGGCGTAGAGCGCCTCGGCTCCGGTGACGGCGAGGAAGACTGCACCAACCGTAACGAAGGCGACGTCAGGCGAGTTGACCAGGAACGACACGATGTAATGCGGGCTGATTGCCAGCAGGATTTCCGGGTCGTCCATGATGTGGTTGAGCCCGGAAAGGCCGATGGCCAGGAACCACAGCGCGGTAACGGGTCCGAACACCAATCCTACGCCGCCGGTGCCAAACCGCTGTACCGCAAACACGATCGCCAGGATGGCCAGTGTCAGCGGCACCACATAGGGCTGGAACGTCGGCGTGACGACATTCATACCTTCGACCGCCGACAGTACCGAGATTGCCGGCGTAATGACGGCGTCGCCAAAAAAAAGCGCCGCGCCGACGATGCCGATGCCGATGCCGATGCCGAGGATCACCGCAGAGCAGGTCGGGAAACTGTTGCGCGCCAGCGCCATAAGCGACAGCACTCCGCCCTCGCCTCGATTGTCGGCGCGGAGCACGAACATGATGTATTTGATCGTCACGGTGATCGTCAGGGACCAGATGATCAGCGAGAGTACGCCGAGGATGTCGCCACGGCTGGCGACGTTGCCACCCGCTGATGCATGCAACGCCTCGCGAAATGCATAGATCGGGCTGGTGCCTATATCGCCATAAACGACACCTAGTGCGCCCAACATCAGCGCCTTGGTGCTGTGCTGCTCGACCTCAGAATGGCTCGATTGTTCGACAGGTTCTGCCTCGTTACCAGCATTGGTAAGGGCCATGGACGACACTCCGATAAGCGCGCGGTGCTCTACGCTTGCTGCACTGCAATATCAAGTTCCGTCACGTAATGTCTGCCGTCTCGCCTGTCGTTGCTCGCCTTGGTAGACTCGCCAGCCCGCAGCCCTACCGAGCAGCAATAGCGCCCCGGCAGAACCCTCAATCGCCCAGATCAATGAATGGTTATCGCCCACAGTGCCCCCCCGCGATGCGGCCGATGGCGACCAGGGTGTCGTGGGCGCACAAGGATGGCGCTTTCCTGATGACGCCGTGCTCCAGGTGTGATCGCACCGTTGCTGCGCAAGCCATTTACTTGCTCGTCCCAGCGAGGACCGTGGCCAACTGGAACGCAGGGCCACGCCGCTCACCGGCCGCACTTTGCGGCGCAGATAACGATTCGATCTCCGCGGCGAGATTCTGGTTGAAGAAGCCACCAAGCTTGTCGAAGGACACACGGTCGTAATATCGACATGCCAGTATCCGCAACCCAGAAAAGCTCCTTGGGCTCCGCTGCGCGCGCCACGAACAACCCGATCTTCTCTGCGAAGAGGACGCCGTAATCCTTCAGG
>NZ_RZRR01000694.1:0-3056 GCF_003998555.1 Mesorhizobium sp. M7A.F.Ca.CA.002.09.1.1
CGACATAGGCTTTCAGCTCCGCCTTTGCCTCGGCCGGCAAATTGTCGACGGTCTTGCGCCGCATGGCGGTGTCGACAGTGCCCGGCGCGATGGCGTTGACGCGGATGCCGCGCGGGCCGAGTTCGAAGGCCAGCGATTTGGTCAGCGAGTTCAACGCGCCCTTTGACAGGGAATAGAGGCTCGACGGCCGCTTCGGGATCATCTTGTTGGCGAAATAGGACGAGACGTTGATCACCGACGCGCCGGCCGCCAGATGCGGCAGCAGACCCTGGGTGAGGAAGAACACCGCCGTCACATTGAGCGCGAAGGATTGCTGGAACTGCGCCTCGCTGACGGTCTCGAACGGCACCAGGAAAGCCACCCCGGCATTGTTGACGAGAATGTCGAGCGGCCTGCCGGATTCTTTGACGTGCTCGCCGACGGCCGCGATGCCGGCCGAGGTGGCAAGATCGGCCGACAGCGTCTCGATAGTGCCGCCGAGCTGCTTGGCGGCAGTGTCGAGCTTTTTGGTGTCACGGCCGACGATCAGGACGTCGGCGCCCTCGCGCGAAAAGGCCTCGGCGATCGCCAGGCCGATACCGTCCGACCCGCCGGTAACCAGCGCGCGCTTTTTGTGAAGTCTCATCGGATGCTCCGAGATTTCTGCGTCGTCGAGAGCACCGTATAGTGGCGGCCAAGGTCAAGCCGTCAGCCAATCCCACGGTATGAACTTCGACCGCCGCCACCCGGCAGGCCGGCCGAGGCTGGTTTAAGCGCCGGCGGTCGCAAGCTCCCCCAAAGCCAGCCGTCCCGCGACATAATTCTTGACCTGGCGGACAGCCTGTTCGCGCGACACGCTGCCCGGCTGCAGGCCGAGCCGCAACCAAAGCCCGTCGATCAGCGCGGTGACGCCAAGCGCGATGTCGTCGGCATCTCCGGGCGAGGCGAGGCCGCGCAGGCCCGACAACAGGTTCGAGCGCATGCGCGCATGGATCACCCTCTGGATACGAGCCATCTTCTCGTCGCGCGGCACCTCGGCGCAGAGCGACAGCCAGGCATGGCAGAGAGGCGGCTGGAACAGATGCTCCTCGAAATTGCCCTCGATCACCGCATCCATGCGCTCCATCGGAGTCTGCGCCCGGCGAAGCCGCGCGATCACCGCCTGGCACAGGACGGCGTTTGCCTCACGCATCGCGTGCTCGAACAATTCCTGCTTGTTGCGGAAATAGTGCAGCACGATGCCCTTGGAGGCACCGGCCTGCGCCGCCACCTTTTCCAGTGTCGCGCCGGCAATGCCCTCGCGCTCCAGCACCGCGAAGGCCGCCTGCCGCAATTCCTTGCGGCGGATCTCACTGAGACGCTTGAGTTTCACGGGATCGGTCCATGCATTTCGAATCCACGTTGACATCTTCGTCCGTTCAGATCAAGAATTGACCCATGGGACAATAAAAAGACCAATTGGTCAATTTTACGGACGAGGAGAACCGAAATGTTGCGCATCCTTGCAAATGGCGTCTGCCTTGCCGGCCTCATGTTGGCCACTCATGCGGCCCAGGCGGCCGAGGCCGAAGAGTGCAAGACGGTCCGCATGGCCGAACCCGGCTGGAACGACCTTGCCTTCACCACAGGAGTCGCAAATGTCCTGTTGGAGGCGCTTGGCTATCAGCCGCAAAGCCAGGTGCTCGGCATCAACGTCATCTACGAGGGCATGAAAAACAGGGACCTCGACCTGTTCCTGGGCTACTGGGACCCGGCCATGGTCACCTATTACGAGCCCTACAAGAAGGACGGCTCGGTCGAGAATGTGCGCGTCAATCTCGTAGGCGCCAAATACACATTCGCCGTGCCGACCTATGTCTGGGAAGCCGGCGTCAAGGACATTTCCGACCTGCACAAATTCGCCGACAAATTCGGCAAGAAAATGTACGGCATCGAGCCCGGTTCAAACCAGTTGATGATGGACGCTATCGCCGATCCCGCCTTTGGCCTGGACGGCTGGCAGGTGGTCGAATCGAGCGAAGCCGGCATGCTTTCCGAGGTCGGCTACGAGATCAAGGAGAAGCAGTTCATCGTCTTCCAGGGCTGGGCGCCGCACCCGATGAACATGATGTACGACTTCAAATATCTGACCGGCGGCGACAAGTTCTTCGGCCCGAATTTCGGCGCCGCGACGGTGACGACGCAGGTGCGCAAGGGCTATCTGCAGCAATGCCCGAACGTCGCACAGTTCTTGAAAAACCTCGCCTTCGACATCGATTTCGAGAATGTCGGCATGGGTTATCTGATCAATGACGGCATGAAGCCGGAGGACGGCGCGCTGAAGGCAATCACGGCCAACAAGAGCCGTCTCGATGCCTGGCTCGCCGGTGTCACCACCTTCGACGGCCAACCCGGCCTTGCCGCGGTCAAGGAAAAGCTCGGCCTGTGAGGGCGGCGGTGCTGAATGCCTGCGCGAACCAGGACGGCTGGGCCGGCCGCAAGCAGTTCGTCACTGTCGGCAATCTCGACATCGCCTATGTCGAGATAACAGGCGCCGAGCCGGCACTGCTGTCGGTGCACGGCTTCACCGACACCAGCCGCAGCTTTTCGCTTCTGGCGCCCTATCTGGCCGGCCGCCGTCTGATCATGCCGGATCTGCGCGGCCACGGCGCCTCGCAGGCCGGCAAAGGCTGCGGCATAGCCGATTTCGCCGACGATATTGCCGGGCTGATCCTACGCTTGCGGCTCGACCGGCCGCTCGTCGTCGGCCATTCGCTGGGCGCCATGGTGGCCATCGCATTGGCAGGGCGACACAGGGAGCTGATTGGCGGGCTGGTGGTGCTGGCCGGCACGCTAAAGCCCGATTTCGCGCCGGATCATCCGCTGGTCGCGGGCGTCGAGGCGCTGCGCGACCCGATATCGCCGGCCGATCCGTTCTACGCCTGGTGGCATGCCTGCAGTCCCGACGTGCCTCCAGCCTTTCTCGCCGGCTTGGCGAGAGACGCGTCGGCATTGCCGGCGCCGCGCTGGCGCGCGATTCTCGAGGAAATCCGCAGCGCCGATCTGAGCGATGCGGCGCGGGCCGTGCAGGCCCGGAC
>NZ_RZRR01000695.1:0-3052 GCF_003998555.1 Mesorhizobium sp. M7A.F.Ca.CA.002.09.1.1
CACTTCTTCGGGCAGGTCACCGATCAGCAGTTCCGGACCAATCGAGCAGGAGTTCCTGTCGGGTGAAGCGCACATGTCGCACTCGATCGCCAATCTCGAACACTTCCATTTCCGCTACCCGATGCACCGCAGGGCGGGCGACCTGCACGCCTATTTCTTCGGCGCGGCGGTGATGAGCTACGCCTCCGGCGTCAAGACGGCTTCCGGCGACGAGTATGAAATCCAGGCACAGACGTTCGGCAAGCCACTGCGCAACCGGATGGTGTCGGTGCCGGACGAGGGACTGGTCGCTGTTACCCAGCTGTGACGGCGCAGGCCCGAAAATTACGGTCCACCAGAACGATAATGGGAGATTAAAAATGGGACTGAGGAAAGCGTTTTTAAGACTAGCGACAATCGGGCTCAGCATCGGCCTGATGACATCGGCGGCGCTCGCCGCGAACCTTCGGGTACTGGCCTGGGACGGCTACGCCGATGCCGACTGGGTCAAGGACTTCACCGCCGCGACCGGCATCGGCGTCGATGTCGTCTTCATCGGCAGCGACGACGAGATCTGGGCCAAGATCAAGGGCAGCGAGGGCCAGGACTTCGACGTCTTTGCTGTCAACACCGCCCAGTTGCAGCGCTACATCAAGGCTGACCTGGTGTCGCCGATCGACGTCACCAAGCTCGCCAACCAGAAAGACGTGCTGCCGCGCTTCCGCGACCTGACGGCGGTCAGCGGCGTGACCAAGGACGGCAAGGTCTACGGCATTCCGTTCTGCTTCGACTCCATCGGCCTGATCTACGACACCGACAAGATCAAGCCGGCGCCGACCTCGATGTCGGTTCTGTGGGACCCGGCCTACAAGGGCAAGGTGCTGGCGTATGATAATGGCGAGCACAATTTCTCGTTCACCGCACTGACGCTCGGCTACAAGGATCCGTTCAACCTCAATGAAGAGCAGATGGCTGCAGTCAAGGCCAAGCTGGTCGAACTCAAGCGCAACGTGCTCAGCTTCTACACCACCGCCGACGAGGCGCAGCAGATCTACCAAAACAATGATGTGGCCCTGATCTGGGCCAATTACGGCCAGCAGCAGGTCAAGGCGCTGCAGAAGATCGGCGCCCATGTCGCCTATGTCAATCCGAGCGAGGGCGCGCTTGCCTGGCTCGACAACTGGGTCATTTCCAAGGGTGTCCGTGATAATGCGGCAGCCGAGAAATGGATCGATTTCATGCTGAGCAAGAGGGTCGGCGGCGAGCTTTCCGAGCGCACCGGCTTCGGCAACACGGTGACGGAAACCGGCAGCGCCGGCGGCAACGACAAGCTGGTCTGGCTCAACAATGTCGAGGACCCGCTCAAGCGTTCGGACATGTGGAACGAGGTCAAGGCAACGCCCTGATCTTTGTGCCCTCTGCCTTCGAAGGACCCGGCGGTCCGGAGGTTCCGGACCGCCGAAGCGTATGCGAGAGTATTTCATGAACCAGAACACCGACCTCTTGACGCTGCGGTCCGTCTCGAAATCCTACGGCACGGTCCCCGTGCTGCACGACATCGACCTGTCGATCAAGGACGGTGAGTTCCTCACCGTTCTTGGACCATCCGGCTCCGGCAAGACCACGGTGCTGCGGCTGATCGGCGGGCTGGAACCCCTGACGTCGGGCGAGATACGCCTGGATGGGCAAGACATCAGCCGCATGCCGATCAACCGGCGGCCGTTCAACACCGTGTTTCAGGACTATGCGCTGTTCCCGCACCTGACCGTTTCCGGCAATGTCGGTTACGGGCTTTCGGTTCGCCATGTCCAGCGCAAGGAAATCGCGCGCCGAGTCGCGGAGGCGCTGGAACTGGTCCAGCTCGGGCGTTTCGCCGACCGCTTTCCGGCGCAGCTCTCCGGCGGTCAGCGCCAGCGCGTCGCACTCGCCCGTGCGCTGATCTGCCAGCCGCGCCTGATCCTGCTCGATGAGCCGCTCGCCGCACTCGACCTCGAACTGCGCCGGCAGATGCAGGTGTTCCTAAAGTCCATCCAGCGCGAAATCAGGACCACCTTCCTGTTCGTCACCCATGACCAGGAAGAAGCCATCGGCATGGCCGACCGGATCTGCGTCATGGAGGCCGGCCATATCCGCCAGCTCGGCACGCCGCACGACCTTTACTACAGACCGAATTGCGAATTCGTCGCGCGTTTCTTCGGCGAGAACAATCTGGTGGCCGGGAAACTCGGACCGGTCCAGGGCGAGCTGCGATCGATCGAGACGGCGCTCGGGCGCCTCATCTGTTCGATCAGCGACCAGCCGCATTTGAAAGCCGCAGCGGAAGGCGCCAGCGCTTACGCCGCGTTCCGTCCAGAAGCCTTGCACCTTGCGGATGCAAAGGACACCGACAACCGTTTTTCCGGCACGATCTCCGATCTGGCCTTTGCCGGCTCGTCGACCGTCGCCACCATCATGGCCGGCGCCGACAATGCCGCGCAGCGCTTGCGGCTGCGCGTGCCTAGCCGCGTCGACGGCAGCGCGCTCAAATCCGGCGAGGCTGTATCGCTTTCGTTTGCGCCGCATGAAGGCCATCTGGTGCTGGCATGAGCGAAGCCGGATCGACACTGCCTGCGGAAAGACGGCTGTCACTGCTGGTGACGGTGCTGGCGTTTGCCTTGCCGGTGGTCTTCGTCCTGGTGCCGCTGGCGATCTTCCTCGGCTACAGTTTCTTCAGCGTCGACCAGGGCACGATCGTCTACGGCTTGTCGCTGGGCAACTATGTCAGGTTCTTCACCGATCCGGTCTTTCTGCCGGTGTTCTGGAACACCATCGTGCTGTGCGTGTCGGTGGCCATCATCTGCATCCTGCTTGCCTATCCCGCCGCCTATTTCCTGACGACGCTGAAAGGCCGCTGGCGCTACGCCTTGCTGATGCTGCTGCTGGTGCCACTGCTGATGAGCTACGTCATCAAGATCTATGCGATCCGCAGCATCCTGGGCCTCAACGGCTTCCTCAACAAGGCGCTGGTGGCGCTTGGTATCCTGCAGGAACCGTCGACGCTTTTTGTGTTCAACATGAACGCCATCCTTTTGAC
>NZ_RZRR01000696.1:0-3046 GCF_003998555.1 Mesorhizobium sp. M7A.F.Ca.CA.002.09.1.1
GGCTTCAGCCCGTTCGCCTCGGCAATGCCGGCGATGCGTCGGCGGCCGGCCGCGACCCGCGCCACCACGCTTTGCAGATAGTGCTGATCGGCGAGCGCCTCGACGCCGGCGATCTGCGCCATGCGGCTGACGCCGTAATGGTTGCGGATCTTCTCGAAGTCGCGGATCACCTGGGCCTCAGCGATCGCATAGCCGCAGCGTATGCCCGCCAGCCCGTACGCCTTCGAGAAGGTGCGCATGCGGATGACGTTTGGCCTGGAGATATCGATCGGCGGCAGCGCCGAGGCCGGCCCGAGTTCGCCATAGGCCTCGTCGAGCACCAGCATGGTGGTTTCCGGCAGCGCCTCGATGAAGCGGATGATCTCGCTCGCCTCCCACCAACTGCCCATCGGATTGTCGGGGTTGGAGAGATAGACCAGCGGGGCCTTGTCCCTGTGCACCGCCGCCAGCAGGCCATCCAGGCTTTCCCGGTCGTTCTCGTAAGGGACCGTCACCAGTCGTCCGCCGACACCGGCGATGTGGAAGTTGAAGGTCGGATAAGCGCCGAGCGAGGTGACCACAGCATCGCCGGGCGCCACATACATGCGTGCCACCAGGGCGAGCAGGCCATCTATGCCTTCGCCGACAACGACGTTCTCTGCTTTTACGCCGTGATGCGCGGCTACCGCCACCTTCAGATCGTGATTGTCGGGATCGCAATACATCCACATGTCGCCGGCGATCTCGGCCATGCGGGCGATGACGCGCGGCGAGGGACCAAAGCTGCTCTCATTGGCGCCGATGCGGGCGCGAAAAGCGCGGCCACGCTCGCGCTCCTGCGCTTCGGGGCCGACAAACGGCACCGTCGAGGGAAGCGCTGCGATGAGCGGCATGAGGGGAGGGCGCTGATGCATGGTGGAAGCTCGCTTGAAAGGGCCTTCTTGCTAGCGCGCCGGATGGGTCGGTGCAAGTTGCCGCTGGGCAGATCCGTAACGCTGGATTCTTTCGGCCGCTTTTGCTAGCGAGACGTGATGAACAACCGTCTGCCGCCTGCCTGGTCAAAGCACCTCAAGGTCCAAACCGGGCCGAAACCCAAATTCCCGCAGCCAAATCTGCGCAACGCAAATTCGCTTTCGCCTGCGCAGGCAGACGATGCGTTGCTGGAGCAGGCGTATCAGTTTCAGCAGGCCAAGCGGCTTAACGAGGCTCAGGACCTATGCCTTCGGGTGCTGGCGCGCACGCCTAACCATCCGCTCGCCCTGTATATTTTGGGGACCGTGTGCCTGGGCTACGACGATGAGGCGGCCTTGCGATATTTCGCACGAGCGATCGGCGAGGAACCAAAAAACCCCTACTACCACCTTGGTTTGGCTTCGGCCTATGTGAAGGTCAGTGAATATTCACCGGCAATCGAGCATATGCAGTATGCCTTGGAGTTGCAGCCAGGTCTCATCGAAGCGCTTTGTGCATTGGGGGACGCTTATATCCAGTTTGATAAACCCGACATGGCTTTGCCGCTCTATGAGAAGGCGCTGAAGATCAACCGCGATCATCCCAAAGTGCGGATAGGACTGGCCAGCGCGCTCAGCAGCCTGGGGCGCATGGACGAGGCCGCCGCCTTTCTTAAAGAAGCAATCGAACGTCGCATCGCAATGCCGACTGCCTACAACGACCTTGTACAGACGCAAAAGTTCACCGAAGAGCCAAAGGAACTACAATCCATCGTTGGTGAACTCGGCAATCCCAAGCTTGATCTGGACGGCGTAGAGAAGCTCCATCTGGCGGCCGGCAAGGTGCTGAACGACCTCAAGCGCTATAAGGATGCATTCGGCCATTTCAACAAGGCCAAACAGGCCTCGGGCCGCTACTTCGATATCGACCAATACCGTCGGTGGGTAGATTCACTGATTGAGACCTTCACGCCTGAGATGCTGGCTGCCAGGTCGGGTTACGGAAATCCTTCGGAAGTTCCTGTGTTCGTGGTCGGCATGCCGCGCTCGGGAACGACACTCACGGAACAAATTTGCGCAAGTCATCCCGATGTCCATGGCGCAGGGGAACTAAGCAAACTCAGAAGAGTCGCGAATGCGATCGACCTCAGAAAGTCATCGGCCGGGAGGCTAAACCATGCGATGGCGTCGATCACAGAACACCTGTCCGGAACACTGGCCGAAGAGCACCTGACCTATCTGAGGGAGCGAGCGCCTGCCGCGCTTCGGATCGTGGATAAGATGCCTCATAATTTTGAGCTGATCGGTCTTATCGCCGTTCTCTTTCCCAACGCGCGAATCATTCATTGCCGTCGTGACGCCATCGACAATTGCGTCTCTTGTTTTGTCCAGAAATTCGGCGAGGGGCACAGCTACAACACCGACCTGAAGACACTCGGCCTGTACTATCGAGAATATGACCGCCTGATGCAGCATTGGAACGAGGTTTTCCCGAACCTGATCTTCGAAAATCAGTACGAGACGCTGGTCGACGATCAGGAAGCGCAGTCACGCCGCCTCATCGATTACCTTGGGCTGCCCTGGGATGACGCCTGCCTGCGCTTTTTCGACAGGGATGGTTCGGTCAACACACCCAGTCGCTGGCAGGTTCGCCAACCGATCTACAAATCGTCGGTCAAGCGCTGGAAGAATTATGAAGGCGAGATCCAGCCACTCATCGATGCTTTGGGCGACTTGGCGGACACGTAACTCAGACCAGTCCTGCGTTCCGCTCATGCGCGCACGTCTCCTCGATTTGGTTGGCACTGCTGAGAAATAGAGCTGAAGAAGCTTACGGATGCGCGTGATTCCGCACCCGATGATCCCAACACAATCGCTCGGTTGGTCAATTGATTCTGCTGGTCGACACGCTCGAAGTGCTTGGCGCGAAAACTCACGCACTGCCGGACTGCCGGAGCTGCCGGGGCTCGGCTTCGTCGGCTGGCTATTGTCGCTCGCAAACCTTCAAGAAGTGCAGGGGCTCGGTCTCGGGGCGGCTCAACTGCATTTGACGAGTCTCTCGGAACCCGGCGTAAAAAACCCGGCGGTTGCCCGCCGGGTGTTCGAGTTCGACAAGT
>NZ_RZRR01000697.1:0-3039 GCF_003998555.1 Mesorhizobium sp. M7A.F.Ca.CA.002.09.1.1
GTTTGCCGGTATCAGCTACTGGTTCCCCAAGGCATTCGGCTTCCGGCTCGATCCGTTCTGGGGAAAGATGTCCTTCTGGTTCTGGGTGGTCGGCTTCTGGTTCGCCTTCATGCCGCTGTACATCCTCGGCCTGATGGGCGTAACGCGCCGGCTACGCACCTTCGAGGATCCCTCGCTGCAGATCTGGTTCATCATCGCCGCTTTTGGCGCCTTCCTGATCCTCCTTGGTATCCTGTCCTTCCTCATCCAGATCTTCGTCAGCGTGCGCCGGCGCGAGCAGCTTCGCGACGACACCGGTGATCCGTGGGACGGGCGTACACTCGAATGGGCAACCTCGTCGCCGCCCCCGGCCTACAATTTCGCCTTTACGCCGGTCGTCCACGATCTCGACACCTGGGCGGACATGAAGAATCGCGGTTACCAGCGTCCGTTGACGGGCTTCCACGACATCCACATGCCGCGCAACACCGGAGCCGGCGTCATTCTGGCTGGGTTGAGCGTGGTGCTTGCCGTGGCGCTCATCTGGTACATCTGGTGGCTGGCGATCGTGAGCTTCGTTGCTCTGATCGGCTACGCCATCGCGCATACCTTCAATTACGACCGGGACTTCCACATTCCGTCCAGCGACGTCACCCGCGTCGAGGACGAGCGGACACGCCTGCTCGCAGCCACCAGCCAGGCGGGATGAGCACCATGGCACACGCCGACACGGTGATCGACGACACGATCTTCCACCTGGAAGACGACCACGGCCATGCCGAGAGCGGCAGCAGCACCATGCTCGGCTTCTGGATCTACCTGATGAGCGACTGCCTCATCTTTGCGATGCTGTTTGCAGTCTACGGCGTGCTCGGTGGCAACTACGCCGCCGGGCCCGCGCCGAAGGACCTGTTCGATCTTCCGCTGGTCGCGCTCAACACCACCATGCTGCTCCTGTCCTCCATCACCTACGGCTTCGCGATGCTGGAGATGGCGAAAGGGCGAGTGAGGCCGATGCAGGTGTGGCTGGTGATCACCGGCCTGTTCGGCCTCGCCTTTCTCGGCATCGAACTCTACGAATTCGCCCATTTCATCCACGAGGGGGCGACGCCGCAGCGCAGCGGCTTTCTTTCGTCGTTCTTCACGCTGGTCGGAACGCATGGCCTGCACGTCACCTTCGGCCTGGTCTGGCTGGTGGTGCTGATGGTGCAGGTCTCCAGGCATGGGCTGATCGCCGCGAACCAGCGGCGCCTGATGTGCCTGAGCATGTTCTGGCACTTCCTCGACGTCATCTGGATCGGCGTCTTCACCTTCGTTTATCTGATGGGAATGTTGCGATGAGCGCCGGGCACCAAACAGACACCAGCAACCACAGCCACGCGCATCACGGCGTCAATCACGGCTCGCTGGCCGGCTATCTGACAGGCTTCGGCCTGTCCGTCGTGCTGACCGCCGTTCCCTTCTGGCTGGTCATGACCAACGCGCTCGGCAATCAGATGGCGTCGGCGATTGCCATCATGGCCTTCGCCGTCGTGCAAATCATCGTCCACATGGTGTTCTTCCTGCATATGAACACCAGGTCGGAGAGCGGCTGGACCATGATGGCGCTGATCTTCACCCTCATCCTGGTGATGATCGCGCTGACGGGCTCGCTCTGGGTCATGTACCATCTGAACGTCAACATGATGCCCGGCCATGACATGAGTCAGATACCCTGAGAGAGGGACCTGGCTTTGGACGAACAGGCGCGGACGACACCGCATCCGAATACAGGCGACGGCCAAAGGGTTACGCGTTCGAGATGGACGCTATTGATGCTTTGCCTTTGCGGAGCCATCGGCATCGCAGGGTTCTCGGCGCTCGGTATCTGGCAGCTGGAGCGCCGCGTCTGGAAGCTCGACCTGATCGAGCGTGTCGACCAGCGTCTCAAGGCAGTACCCGTGGCCGCCCCGGCGCCTTCGGCCTGGCCAGCGATCAACGCCAGGGATGACGAGTATCGCCGCCTCGTCGTCACGGGCCGGTTTCTCGGTGATCGCGAGACCCTGGTCCAGGCGGTCACCGATCTCGGCGGTGGCTTCTGGGTAATGGCGCCGTTCCGAGCGGATGATGGCTTCACGATTCTGGTGAACAGGGGCTTCGTGCCGACGGACAAGCGCGATCCGGCAACCCGCTTCGCAGGCAAGCCCTCGGGCGATCACACCGGAATTCATGGCCTGTTGCGCATCAGCGAACCGAAAGGCGGCTTCCTGCGCACCAACGATCCGGCTGCCAACCGCTGGTATTCGCGCGATGTACAGGCGATCGCCGCCAAGCAAGGCATCGGGCAGGTCGCTCCTTATTTCATCGATGCCGATGCCACGCCCAATCCGGGAGGGTGGCCGGTCGGCGGCCTGACGGTCGTTTCGTTCCACAACAACCATCTGGTCTATGCCCTGACATGGTTCGGGCTGGCCTTGATGGTGCTGGGCGCGGTCGCCTGGCTGTTGCGGCAGGCTGTGAAAGACAGGCCCGGCGGGGGCTGACCGCTGACCGCTGGCCGAGGCAAAGCCGAAATTACGCACGGAAGCGCTCATGCCGGCGCAGAGGATGGCGTGATCGCTCTGCTCGTGCCGGCTGGTCATTTCCGACGCGCATCAATAGGTTTCCCTTCAAACCCTCATCCATGAGCGCGCAGGGCAGGCTTCCCAGCCGTCTCGGGCTGGAGCACCTAGCTAAAACCGCTGGCGAAACGCGACCGATTTGCGTATCACTCCGCCGCCATTGGAGCCCTATCGATGTTTGAGACCCTGCAGCCCGCCCCCGCCGACAAGATCCTGGCCCTGATCGGCCTTTATCGCGCCGATCCGCGCCCCGACAAAGTCGATCTCGGCGTCGGCGTCTACAAGGATCGCGACGGCAAGACGCCGGTTATGCGCGCCGTGCGCGAGGCGGAAAAGCGCCTGCTGCAGGCCCAGGACACCAAGACCTATCTCGGCCTTGCCGGCGATACCGGCTTCAACACGGTGATGGCCAAGCTCGCCTTCGGTCCGGGCGCTGACATGACGCGCATCCGCGCCGCAC
>NZ_RZRR01000698.1:0-3039 GCF_003998555.1 Mesorhizobium sp. M7A.F.Ca.CA.002.09.1.1
GATCAACACCTACGCACGAGCCGCATCGGTGATACGAAACTGAACGGTGCGGTTGCCGTTCCAGTAATTTCCCGACAGCGAACCGGCGACGTGGATTGTCTTGCCCCGGTTCTTGAACAGGAATTCGCCAAGCGCGGTATCGACGGCGCGAAAGGCGATCGCCTGGATCCGGCCGCCGCTTTCCGATTGCAGCTCGACGCGGATGTGATTGGTGCCGACCGGCCGCGCATCGGCCAACCGGTGGCGCGGCAACGCGAAAACAGGGGCCACGTGCCCGGCACCGAAAGGTCCGGCTTGTTCCAGCGCGTCGAGTAGGCTGAGTGTCGCGCCTTCAGCGGCAAGCGCACCGTCTATGGCCAGGCTTTCCTCGCCCTGCAGGCGAAACACGTCGGCTGCCGCCCGCTCTTCGAAAAACGCCCTGAGCTCACCAAGCCTCGCCCGCTCGACGGTGATGCCCGCCGCCATGCCATGCCCGCCACCCTTGACGATCAGACCGGCAATCGCCGCCTCGCGCACCAGCCGGCCGAGGTCGAAACCCGAGACCGAGCGGCCCGAGCCGGTGCCGATGCCGTTGGCGTTGAAGGCGATGGCGAAGGCGGGCCGGCGGGCATGATCCTTCAGCCGTGAGGCGAGCAAACCGACGATGCCCGGATGCCAGCTGTTGCTGGCGGTGACGACGATAGCCGGGCCATTGCCGCCGGCGAGCTCCGCATCGGCCTCGGCGCGCGCCGCCGCGAGCATCTCCTGCTCCATCAGCTGCCGTTCCTGGTTGAGCCGGTCGAGCGTCTCGGCAATGGTGCGCGCCTCGACCGGGTCGTCGGTCGCAAGCAACCGGCTGCCAAGTGCGGCATCGCCGATGCGTCCGCCGGCATTGATGCGCGGGCCGATCAGATAGGCCAGATGGAAGGTGCTGATCGGCTCGCCGATGCGCGACACCCGTGCCAGTGCCGCGAGCCCTTCGTTCTTCTGCTGGCGCGCCATCTGCAGCCCCTTGACCACGAAGGCACGGTTGACGCCGGTCAGCGGCACCACGTCACAAACGGTGGCCAATGCCACGATATCGAGCAGCGAAAGCAGGTCCGGCGGCGTAGCATCGGCCATGCGGCTACGCAGGATCCTGGCCGTCTGCACAAGGGCGAGGAAGACCACGCCGGCGGCACAGAGATGGCCCTGCCCGGAAAGGTCGTCGTCGCGATTGGGATTGACGACAGCGATTGCCGCCGGCAAGGCACCGCCGACCTGGTGGTGGTCGAGCACCACGACATCGGCCCCGGCCTCATTGGCGGCATCGATGGAAGCGGCGCTGTTGGTGCCGCAATCGACGGTGACGATCAGTGTCGCGCCACGCGAAACAAGTTCGCGCATGGCGTCGGGGTTGGGGCCATAGCCCTCGAAAATACGATCCGGGATGTAGATTTCCGACGGCACCGAGAAATGCGTGAGGAACCGCTTCAGCAAGGCCGACGAGGCGGCGCCGTCGACATCATAGTCGCCGAAGATCGCCACCTTTTCCCTGGCCATCACCGCGGCGGCGATCCGGGCCGCCGCCCTGTGCATGTCGGTCAGCGATGCCGGATCCGGCAGAAGATCGCGGATCGTCGGATCGAGAAACCGCTCGGTCTGCTCGGCGGTGACGCCGCGGCCGGCAAGCACCCGTGCTACGATATCGGGTACCCCGTAGCCTTGCGCGATGGCGAGCGCGATCATGTCCTGCCGCTCGGTCAGCCGGTGCTCCCAGGAAACCCCTGATACCGACTGCCTGACATCGAGGAAGAGGCGCTTTTCGCCGGTCATACGCTTTGCCAACTCATCGTTGGCCGCACGATAGTGCATGTCGCCCAAAAGTGCGCAGCGGTTTTGGGGCGACGACCTGCATTGGCAACGATTTAAATCGTGTCACGTTCATGCGACGCTCTATAGGCCAAAGGCAGGCAAAGCCAAGCGATTCACGGTGTGCGCCGTCCGGGAAGTGTCAAGAAAACTGCGCTTTCCGCTTTTCAGCCTGGCGCCGAAGCCATTCGTCGGCCGCATCGCCCATCGTCGTTTCCACACCGTCCTTGAGCCAGGCCATGAAAGGCCGGTCGAAGCTGAATGCGTAGCTGCATTCCCGGATGAGAAAGCGACGCACATTCTGGGTGTTGCGATAAGACTGCGTGATGGCGGTGGCGCGCGAGATCGGATCCGCGTGCCAGTCGAACGGTTTCATCGTCAAATCCTTGCAGCCAATATCGGGTGCGCCCGAATGGCTAACAATTGCAAGGTGGCTTCGCAAGCAAGCGTCAGAACTTATCCAGGTCCTGATGGCGTGCCTTGATCTCGCGCACCGTCCGCGACGACGAGCGCAGCACGATCGTGTGGGTGGTGATGTAATTGTGGCCGAACTTGACGCCAGCCAGCATGTTGCCGTCGGTGACACCGGTGGCCGCAAACAGCACATCGCCGCGCGCCATGTCCTCCGTCCGATAGACCCGTTTCGGATTGGAAATACCCATCTTTGCCGCGCGAGCAACCTTTTCCGGTGTGTCGAGGATCAGCCTGCCCTGCATCTGGCCGCCGGTGCAGCGCAGCGCGGCGGCGGCCAGCACGCCCTCGGGTGCTCCGCCAGTGCCGAGATAGATATCGATGCCGGTTTCTTCCGGATCCGTGGTGTGGATGACGCCGGCGACATCGCCGTCGCCGATCAGCCGGATCGCGGCACCCGTGGCGCGCACGGCATCGATCAGCTTGGCATGACGTGGCCGGTCGAGGATACAGGTGGTGATGTCCGAAATAGCCACGCCCTTGGCGCGGGCGAGGCTGGCGATGTTTTCGGCCGGTGAGGCATCGATATCGATGACGCCGTCCGCATAGCCCGGACCGATGGCGATCTTGTCCATGTAGACATCGGGCGCAAACAGCAGGCTGCCCTTTTCGGCGATGGCGATGACGGCGAGCGCATTGGGCAGGTTCTTGGCGCAGATCGTCGTGCCTTCGAGCGGATCGAGCGCGATATCGACCGCCGGACCTTTGCCGGAGCCGACTTCTTCGCCGATATAGAGC
>NZ_RZRR01000699.1:0-3036 GCF_003998555.1 Mesorhizobium sp. M7A.F.Ca.CA.002.09.1.1
GCGCTTGCCGGCGGTCACCAGGATATGGCGGCCGGCGAGGCTGCCCTTGACCTCAGGTTCGAACGGGATCAGCGGATGCATCAGCACCGACGCGTCGAACAGCGCTGGAACCGCGAACACCACCGAGGCTAGGACATTGGCGCCGTTGGAATAGCCGAGACCCAGCACGGCCGATGGCTTCGCTGCTTCAACATGGGCCTTGACGAAGCCCGCCATCTTGGTCGTCGCCCGCGCCAGGTCGTCCATATCGTAGATGCCCTCGGCGGCGCGGCGAAAGAAGCGCGCGGCACCTTGTTCCGACACATCACCGCGCGGCGAGACGATGGTTGCCTGGGGCGCGAGATCGCGCCCCAGCGACAGAAGCTGATTCTCATCGCCTCCCGTGCCATGGAAGACGAACAGCAATGGACCGCCCGGCGAACCGGGCAGCACCTTGTGGATGTAAGCGTCCTTGCTCATGGTCTCAGCCTTCCAACTTCTGCAGATGCTGCTCGAGATAGGGCCGCAGGTGCTGGTGCTGCGTCGGCAGCTTCAGCGCCTCGCCCAGATGAGCGGTATCCTCGTCGCGATCGAATCCCGGCTCGTTGGTGGCGACTTCGAACAGCACGCCACCCGGTGTGCGGAAATAGATCGCCCAGAAGTAGTCGCGGTCGATCACCGGCGTCACCCCATAGCCGGTGTCCATCAACGCCTTGCGTACTTCCAGCTGCCTGGCGCGGTTCTCGACCGCGAAGGCGACGTGATGGACGGAGCCGGCGCCGAGATCGGCGAAGGCCGTGCTCGGCAGCGATTCGATGTCGATGACATCGGCGCCATTGCCGTTCTTCACCGCCAGCCGCCTGAGATTGCCGGACTTGTCGACTTCCTCATAGCCCATGAACTTCAGCAGCTCTTCCGTGGCGCCGCCATCCTTCAGCCTGAGCGACACGGAATGAAAGCCTCGGATCGCCTCATCCGTGGGAACGCCGCCTTTCGCCCAGGGTGCTCTGCTGTCGCTCTTGCACTCGACCAGCGCGAAGCCGTCACCATCCGGTCCGGCAAAAGCCAGGCGCTTCTCACCGAAGGTTTCTTCGCGCGAGAGGCCGGTGACGCCCTCATCGGCAAAGCGTTTTTCCCAATAGCCAAGCGTGCCTTCCGGCACCGAGTAGACGGTGGTTCCGACTTCCCCGACCCCATGCCGGCCCTTGCCGATGTCGGGGAAGGGGAAATAGGTCATCACCGAACCCGGCGTACCGGCCTCGTCACCGTAGTAAAGATGGTAAACATCGGGCGCGTCGAAATTGACGGTCTTCTTGACCCGGCGCTGACCGAGTTTCCTGGTGAAGAAATCGTTGTTCTGGCGGGCATCCCTGGCCATCGACGTGACGTGATGCAGGCCCTTGATCTGGTCGAGCATTGTCTTGCTCCTTCCCTTGGTACATGTGCGGCCCTCGCCGCTGTCCACGCCAATATGAGGACCAGGGCAGTTTCCGCAAAGGCGGCAAACACAGAATAGACTGTGTCATAAAAGTGAACGATGGAACAAGGTTCGTTCACCAATTGGCTCGCAGGTCAGACTTGCGCCATGGCCAGAATTCGGTTCCATAAACGGCGTTCGACATCCGGGACAAAGGTATCGTGAGTGACTGGAAAAGCCAGGCGGCCTAACATTCTCCTGATCACATGCGACCAGTGGCGCGGCGATTGTCTGTCCGCCGCCGGTCATCCGATCGTGCGAACGCCGAATGCCGACGCTTTGGCCGCGGAGGGCGTGCTGTTCAAGCGGCATTATGGCGGCGCGGCGCCCTGCTCGCCCGCTCGCGCCTGCCTCTATACCGGCCTCTACCAGATGAACAACCGCGTCTGCCGCAATGGCACGCCGCTCGACGCTCGCCACGGCAACATTGCGCTTTCGGCTCGCGCCCTGGGCTATGATCCGACGCTGTTCGGCTACACCGATGTGTCGCTCGATCCGCGCCTGCTGGCGCCAGGCGATCCGCGGCTGCAAAGCTATGAAGGCGTGCTGCCGGGCTTTACGGTGCGCCAGTTGCTGCCCGAGCATCAGAAGCAATGGCTATCCTGGCTGGAACTACAAGGTGTCGACGCCAGCGCCGGATCTCCCGACATCCATCGCCCGGTGGCCGACGGCGCGGTCGGAACCACCGTCGACAACGCGCCGCCCGTCTACTCCGGGCAGCAAACCCCGGCGGCCTTCCTGACCGGCGAATTCGCGCGTTGGCTTGGCGAACAGGAGCACGCCGCGCCGTGGTTCGCGCATCTTTCCTTCATCAGCCCGCACCCGCCCTTCATAGTGCCGGAGCCCTACAACACAATGTACGATCCGGCTGACGGCCCGGCCTTTCGGCGCGCGGCAAGTTGGCAGGAGGAGGCGGAAAACCATCCCTATCTAGCCTATGATCTCGGCCGGCAGAAACAGATGAAATTCCGCCCCGACGCCAGCGGCAAGGTGCACGACTGGAGCGAAGACGATTTTCGCGTCCTCCGCGCGATCTATTACGGCATGATTGCCGAGGTCGACGCCCAGCTCGGCCGCATCTGGCAAGCGGTCAAGGCGGCCGGCGCGTGGGACGACACCATCGTCGTGCTGACCTCGGACCATGCCGAGATGATGGGCGACCATTTCATGCTGGGCAAGGGAGGCTATTTCGACGGCAGCTACCACATTCCGCTGATCATCCGCGATCCGCGCCACGGCAAGGCGGCCGGCGGCAAGGTCGACAGCTTCACCGAAGCGGTCGACATTTTGCCGACGTTTCTCGACCTGCTCGGCGAAGAGCCCGCGCCGCATCTCGACGGCAGGTCGCTGAAGCCGTTCCTGAGCGGAGAGGCCCCGGCGGCGTGGCGCGATGCCGCGCATTGGGAGTTCGATTTCCGCTCGGTTGCCGCGGGCGAGGCCGAACGCCATTTCGGCATCGCCTCACGCCAATGCAATCTCGCCGTAATCCGCACGGAACATTTCAAATATGTGCATTTCGGCGGCAACCTGCCGCCGCTGCTGTTCGATCTGGAAAACGATCCGGACGAATTGGACAACCT
>NZ_RZRR01000700.1:0-3022 GCF_003998555.1 Mesorhizobium sp. M7A.F.Ca.CA.002.09.1.1
TGTCGATCTACTACCTCATCCTGACCCACTTCATGGGCCTCCAGCCCAATGACCGCATCGTCATCGACTCGCTGGTCTCGCTCGGCTTCGGCGCATCGCTGATCTCGATCTTCGCTCGTCTCGGCGGCGGCATCTTCACCAAAGGCGCCGACGTCGGTGGCGATCTCGTCGGCAAGGTCGAAGCCGGTATTCCCGAAGACGATCCGCGCAACCCGGCCACGATCGCCGACAATGTCGGCGACAATGTCGGCGACTGCGCCGGCATGGCCGCTGACCTGTTCGAAACCTATGCGGTGACTGTCGTCGCCACCATGGTTCTGGCTGCCATCTTCTTTGGCGGCACCGCCGTGTTGGGTGCGGCCATGCTTTATCCGCTCGCCATCTGCGGCGCCTGCATCCTGACCTCGATCGTCGGCACCTTCTTCGTCAAGCTCGGTTCCAACGGCTCGATCATGGGCGCACTCTACAAGGGCCTGATCGTCACTGGCCTGCTGTCCATCGTCGGCCTCGGCGTCGCCACCCAGGTGACGCTCGGCTGGGGTGAGGTCGGCACGGTCGCCGGCATGGTCATCACCGGCAAGAACCTGTTCATCTGCGGCCTGATCGGCCTCGTGGTGACCGGTCTCATCGTGGTCATCACCGAATACTACACCGGCACCAACAAGCGCCCGGTCAATTCCATCGCCCAGGCGTCGGTCACCGGTCACGGCACCAACGTCATCCAGGGCCTCGCGGTCTCGCTGGAATCGACGGCGCTGCCGGCGATCGTCATCGTCGGCGGCATCATCTCGACCTATCAGCTTGCCGGCCTCTTCGGTACGGCGATCGCGGTCACGACGATGCTCGGCCTTGCCGGCATGATCGTTGCGCTCGATGCCTTCGGCCCGGTCACCGACAATGCCGGCGGCATCGCCGAAATGGCCGGCCTGCCCAAGGAAGTGCGCCACTCCACCGACGCGCTCGACGCGGTCGGCAACACCACCAAGGCGGTGACCAAGGGCTACGCCATCGGCTCCGCTGGTCTCGGCGCATTGGTGCTGTTTGCCGCGTACTCGAACGACCTGAAGTTCTTCGCCGCCAATGGCGACAAATATCCCTACTTCCAGGGCATGGGCGAGATCTCCTTCGATCTCTCCAACCCATACGTCGTCGCCGGCCTGATCTTCGGCGGGCTGATCCCGTATCTGTTCGGCGGCATCGCCATGACGGCCGTCGGCCGTGCGGCGGGCGCCATCGTCGAGGAGGTGCGCAAGCAGTTCCGCGAGGATCCGGGCATCATGGCCGGCACCTCGAAGCCGAACTACGCCCGCGCGGTCGACCTTCTGACCAAGGCGGCAATCAGGGAAATGATCATCCCGTCGCTGCTGCCGGTGCTGGCGCCGCTCGTCGTCTATTTCGGCGTGCTGCTCATCTCGGGCTCGAAGGCGTCTGCCTTTGCAGCGCTGGGTGCCTCGCTGCTCGGCGTCATCGTCAACGGCCTGTTCGTCGCTATCTCGATGACCTCTGGCGGCGGCGCCTGGGACAACGCCAAGAAGTCCTTCGAAGACGGCTTTGTCGACAAGGACGGCGTCAAGCATCTCAAGGGTTCCGAGGCGCATAAGGCTTCGGTGACCGGTGACACGGTCGGCGATCCCTACAAGGACACCGCTGGCCCCGCCGTCAACCCGGCGATCAAGATCACCAACATCGTCGCGCTCCTGCTGCTGGCCGTGCTCGCGCACGGCTGATCTAGGCTTCAGCCCGAAACAACCCGCGGGAGCGATCCCGCGGGTTTTTTGTTGAGCAATGCCATGTCGACGCGTCAACAAGCCGATCTCTTGCATGCGGTAAATGCGCCGGTATCTCATCTACCGGCTTGGGTTTCGACGGCTTAAGCATCGCCGGCAAACATACGGGGATCTTGCCCTGATCGAGGCCACAACAAAAACCCGCAGGATCGCTCCCGCGGGTTTTTGGTCGTCTGAGATGATGAGGCTCCCGGAATGGAAGCCGAAAGGAATTAGGCGCCGCCGCCCGGAATGCTGGGTGCCAGCTTGCTGGCACCGTTGATGATCTGGCTGAGGAAGTTCTGGTCCTTGCCGCCGGTCGGTGTGGTGCGTGAGATGAAGTCGAACATCTTGCCGTCCTTCATCCCGTAATTGGCGATCTGGGTGACGCGGCCATCGGCGCCGAAATAGACCGCCAGCACATGCTGATCAATGAGCCGTGGCTTGTCGAAGGCGACGTAGCGCTTGCGCGTCTGCGAAATGTAATAGAAGGCCTCGTTGTCGAAGGTCGCGGTCGTCGACGGCGTGCCGAGCGCCAGAAGCACCTGCTCGCGGCTCGAACCGACCGGCACCAGGTCGATTGCCTGCTGGTCTATGACGTAACCTTGCGTCAGCGTCTCACTCGGGCTGAGGTCGCCGATCATCTTGGAGGTGTGGCAGGCCGATAGTGCCGAAACGATCATCAGCAGCGAGATCGCGCCGGCGGGCCTGGACGAGAAGGTCGACTTGAAATTCAGCGCGCGCAACAACAACTCCATTAGCTGGCCGCAACTTGCGCTGGGCCGCGAAACCGGTAAACCAGCTTGCTTGCCGATGCAACAAGCCCACTTCAACAAACGGTCCCCAGGAGACCATCCCCAATGTTCCAGCGCTTTTTTGGCCGCGAACGCTACGCCAACCGCGCTATCACCGAGGCGCTTTACGCACAAATCGTGGCGGCGGCGCGGCAGACGGTGTTTTATTCCCACTGGAATGTGCCAGACACGCCGCTTGGCCGTTTCGAGATGCTGTCGCTGCACATGTTCCTGTTCCAGCACAGGTTGCGCGGTGAGAGCGGTGCGGCGCAAGAGGTCGCCCAGGTGCTGATCGACGAGTTCTTCCTCGACGTCGACCATTCGTTGCGGGAATTGGGCATTGGCGACGTTGGCGTGCCCAAACGCATGAAAAAGCTGGCAAAGATGTTTTATGGCCGAACCGCTGCCTATGACGATGCCCTGGAAAGAAACGACCATGAAGCGCTGACCGCGGCTCTTGCC
>NZ_RZRR01000069.1:0-11132 GCF_003998555.1 Mesorhizobium sp. M7A.F.Ca.CA.002.09.1.1
GACAGGGTCGAGACCGAGCGAAATGGCCTCGCGCACTTCGGGCGTCAGCGGCACCTTGTTGGCCTTGGCGCCGGGCGACAGCGCCACATAGATGAAGTTGTAGGACGGCACGGTCTCGATCTTGACGTCGCTGCCGGTCATCGTCTTGGCCGTGTCCGGGTCGATCTGCATGGCGATATCGGCGGTGCCGCTCTGCAGCATCTGCGCCTGCGCCACCGCATCCTTGGTCTGGCGTATGACGACTTCGCTCAGCGCCGGCGCCGTGCGCCAGTACTTGTCGTTGCGCGCCAGCCGCAGTTCCGAATTGGGCTCATAGGATTTCAGCACGAACGGCGCGCTGCCGGCCGAATGGGCCAGGAACCAGGCCTCGGCATTGTCTGTCGTCGAGGCGTCCGCATCGGCCTTGGCGCCGGCTTCGGAAGCAACCTTGCTGTTGACGACCGCTGCGTAGGGCGCCGCCGCGATGTTGAGGAATTCGGAGCTCGGCGCGACCATCTTGACGACGACCGTATGCGCGTCCGGAGTCTCGATCGAGGCGACATTGTCCATCAGGAACGAGGCGCTGCCCTTGAGGTTCTTCAGCCGCTCCCAGGACCATTTGACGTCCTTGGCTTCGACAGGCGAACCGTCCGAGAATTTGGCGGCCGGGTCGAGCGTGAAGGTGAAGCTGCTCTGGTCGGCATTGCCTTCCCACTTCGAGGCGAGCAGCGGGATCAGCTTGTTGTCCTTGTCCAGCGTCAGCAGCGATTCGTAGACGCTGGAATTGTAGATCTGGCAGGTGTCGCAGAAGGCGCGGTGCGGATCGAGCGAATTGAGGTCGATGTTACGCGCAATGACCAGCGGCTTGCTGTCCTGCGCGAAGGTGGCAGGCGCCCAGAAGGCGCTGGTGGCCAGCAGCACGGCCGCCAGCATCGTCGCCCTGGTCTTGGCTCTTGGTAGGATCGTCATGTCCATTTCATTCTCCCATTTTCTTGTCAGATCTTTGTGGCAATGCGTTGCTCTATCCACCCACGGCAATGAGGGATTGAAGCGCGGCCTTGAGCTTATCAGCGCCGCCCAGTGCGGCGCGGTTGAGCGGGGCCGATACGACGGGAGCCGAGAGGCTTCCCGTCACATGCAGGATCTCGTGATCGAGATAGTCGAACACGCGATCCTGAATCTCTTGTGTCAGCCGTCCGCCAAGCGACAGTCCACGCTGCACCTGCTCGACGACGGCCACCCGGTTGGTCTTGCGGATCGAGGCCTCCACCAGCGGCCAGTCGAGCCCGGTCGGGTCGAGGCTGCGCAGATCGATGATCTCGGCATCGACGCCGGTCTCCTCGACCACCTGCTTGGCGACGGCGACCATGCTGGCACTGGTGAGCAAGGTGCAGGCACTGCCCGGCCTGACGGTTTTCGCCTTGCCGAGTCGCACGCAATAATCGCGGTCATCCGCAGGCACAGGCCCTTCGCTCGGGAACAGTTCGACATGCTCGATGACGACGACCGGATCGTCGCATTTCAGCGCCGAATTCATCAGGCCGATATAGTCGAAGGGCGTCGTCGGGGCGACGATGCGCCAGCCGGGAAACAGCGCGAACAGGCCAGACGGATCGCCCGAATGCTGCGAGCCGTAGCCGGTGTGCGGCGAGACGCGCACCCGGATCACGATCGGCACCGGGAAGCCGCCGCCGAACATGTGGCGCACCTTGCTGACCGCATTGAACAGCTGGTCGGCGGCAACCAGGCAGAAATCGCCGAACATGATCTCGACGATAGGCCGCAGCCCGCAAAGCGCTGCACCCAGCGCCACGCCGACAAAACCGTTCTCGGCGATGGGCATTGCCAGTACACGCTCCGGCCAGCGTTCCAGCGCACCCTTTGTGGCGCCCGAAACGCCGCCGCGCAGCCGGTGCACATCCTCGCCCATGATAATGATGCGCGAATCCTTTTCCATGGCGCGCGCAATCACCTCGGACGCGGCAACCATGAACTTGACCGGCCTGGTGTCGGCTGGCGGCATATCCTCGATCTCGAGGAAACGCTCGCCCTTCAGTTCGGAAAGATCACCGCGTATCTGGTTGTCGACGCCGCCTGGGTCTGGCCACAGATGGTCGGGAATGCCCAGCGCGTTGCCACTCATTTCGGTGAGCGAATCGGCAGCGGTGTTGACCACCTCCATGACGCGCTGGTCGAGTGTGCCGAGGTCGGAAGCGTTCAAAATGCCCATCGTCTTCAGGCGAGCCGCCATCGTGACCAGCGGATCGCGCGCTTTCCAGGCGTCTTCCTCGGCCCGCGTGCGGTAGCCGAATTCGCTACCCGGGCGCGCGCCGCTCTGATGCAGGAAGCGGTAGCAAAGCGCCTCGACCAGCACCGGGCCACCGTCTTCCTCGATCGCCCGGCGCGCCTCGCGCATGGCATGGTGGACCGCCACCACATCCATGCCGTCGCATTCGATGCCGCGAAAGCCGAGCATAGGTCCGCGCGAGGCCAGCCGCGTCTCGCGCGTCTGCTCGTTGATGTGCGTCGAGACGGCATAGAGATTGTTTTCGGCGAAAAAGATCACCGGCAGCCGGTAGAGCGCGGCGATGTTCATCGCCTCATAGGCCGGCCCCGCCATCATCGTGCCGTCGCCGAAAAAGGCGACCGAGATGTTGCCGGTACCGAGCAGCTTGTCGGCCAGCGCATAGCCGGCCGCATGCGGCAGGTTGCCGCCAATGATCGCGCTGGTGCCAGGGATGCCGGAGGCATCGTCGCGCATATGCATCGAGCCGCCACGGCCGCCGCAATAGCCTGACTTGAGGCCCATGATCTCGGCCATCAAGCCGCGCACCGAGCCCTGCATGTCCGGGTTGAAAGCGTCATGCAACGGGTCGAATCCGCCGGGCGTCTGCGCGTTGACAAGCTTGGCCAAGACCTGGTGATGGGCGCGGTGGGTGCCGTTGATGCGGTCGCCCGTACCGAGCACGGACATGGCGCCGACCGCCGTCGCCTCTTGTCCGATGCTGGCATGCGCCGGACCATGCACCAGCCCGGCATTGGCGAGATCGAGCACTTTTTCCTCGAAACGGCGGATGAGCAGCATCTGCTGATACCAGCGCACCAGGCTCGAAACCTCGGCGTCGTTCCAGTCCGAATCGTCGACGTCGAGCCGCAACCAGGGCGCCGATGGCTGGATCGATGTCTGCTGGACCATGTCAGCTATTTCCGTTCTGGTAGATGATATATCAAATATTTTCTCAGTCGATTGCGTCCGGGCACTTTTCCTGGGCACTGCACTGGCTTGCGGGCACCGCACAAATGGAATTAAATTTCATTTTCTGTGCGAAGCCGAGACTAAGCCGGGACGGCGGCGTTCCGCAAGAGGAATTTTGAAGCCAGTTTTCGAGCCATTCCGGCGACAAGCCCCCTGCACCAATTCACGGAGGGAGCGGCTCTGCAAATCAGGCATTCGGCTGGCGGATCGGCTGGGTAAGCGAGCGGCTAGCGATCGGCCTGATGCTGGAAGAACTGCAAAAACAATTCCCGCTCGGTGGTGATGTCGAGCTTCTCGTAGATGCGCCGGCGATGGTTCTTGACCGTGCCGACGGTGATGCCGAGGCGCTCGGCGATGTTGGCCGTCGGGTGGCCGGCGAGGATCAACTGAACCAATTCCCGCTCGCGCAGCGACAGCTCCGGCCACAGACTGGCCGGGATCGTCGGCTCCTGCCGGGGCGAGGCGCCGGGGCCTGTCGGCGCCGACGTGCGGGAGAATTTGGTTCCGCGCGCCTTGATGTCGAGCGCATGCAGCGCCTCGAATACAGGCAACCGCTCGTCCAGCAAAGCGATCTCGCTCTCCTTGAACGACGTGGTCGAGCGGTCGAGGAAGATGCCGAGGCACCAGTCGCCGCCATCGGCAAGCATGATGCCGACCTCGTCGCAGATCTCCGACTGCGCCAGGAAGCCGGCAATGTACTGGCCGCGCTTGGCCTCGTCGTCGGCGAGCCGTTTCAGCGGCATGATGCCCAACCTGCGCTCGCGCCGCCACGAGGCATAGAACGGGTCGAACACGTAGTAATTGTGGAGATAGCGCCGGACCATCTCATCCGAGAAGCGCCGGTGCTTGATGAATTCGGGTGTCTGCGTCGCCGAATAGCGCGTCACCGTGACGAGGTCGTGGTCGATGTCGGCGCCGATCAGGTCGATCAGGCAGTCGACATGCCTGTCCGTGCCGATGGCGGCGATCGCTTTGGCGAGCGGCGCCCAGATATTGCCCATGCCCATGCCCTTTTCTCGGCGATGTCAGCCCAACCGTCATTGTGTCTTTAGGCATATGGCGCGAGGCCATCCAATGAATCTAGCCTGGCGTCAACCTAGACCAGATCCCGAGGCGACCGTGACCCAACCCAATCTCACCGCCCCCATTGTCGGCAACCCAATCGTCATCGGCATCGACGCCGGCGGCACCATGACCGACACGATCCTTGTCGATCAGGACGGCCACTTCAAGATCGGCAAGTCGGCGACCACGCCGAAGAACGAAGCCGAGGGTTTTCTGGCCTCGGCCGAGGACGCGGCGGATGCCTGGGGCATCTCGCTGGAATCATTGTTTTCAGGCGTCAACGTCGTGCTCTATTCCGGCACCGGCATGCTGAACACGCTGTTGTCGCGCACCGGCCGCCGGCTCGGCCTGATCACCACCAAGGGCCTCGAGGACATGATCCTGATGGGCCGCGGGCTGCAGGCCTGGGCCGATTATTCCTACGCCGACCGGCTGCATGCGGTCACCCACCATCATCCCGATCCGCTGGTGCCGCGCCGCCGCACCCATGGCGTCACCGAGCGGATCGACCAGTTCGGCGACGTCGTGCTGCCGCTCTATGAGCACGAGGTTTCTGCAGCCGCAAAAAAACTGATCGCCGACGAGGTCGAAGCGATCTGCATCATGACCATCTTCTCGCACGTCAATCCGGTGCACGAGAAGCGCATCGCGGAAATCTGCCGCGAAGAGGTCGACAAGGCCGGCGCCGACATCATCGTCTACACCAGCCACGAGGTCCGCCCGGTCATCCGCGAGCAGTCGCGGCTGAACTCGGTCCTGATCGAGGCCTACGCCACCTCGCGCGGCCGCAAGCAGCTTAGGGGTATCGAGGACGTCTCGAAGAAATACGGCTTCAAATATGGCGTGCAGACGCTGCTCTCCTTCGGCGGCCTGACCTCGATCAACCATCCGCGCCTGCATGAAACCATGATCTCCGGCCCGATCGGCGGCATCCTCGGTGCTGCCTATGTCGGCAAGCTGATCGGCAATGATTCGCTGATCTGCTCGGACATGGGCGGCACCTCCTTCGACATGGGCGTTATCACGCGCGGCCAGACGCGGATCGAGAACGAGCCGCTGATGGATCGCTTCAAGCTCAACGTGCCGACGCTGCACCTCGATACGATCGGTGCCGGCGCCGGCATGATCCTCAAGGTCGATCCGCTGACCAAGAAAGTCTCGCTTGGACCGGAAAGCGCCGGCTCCGATCCAGGTCCGATTTGCTTCGCCAGGGGCGGCACCGAACCGACCATTGCCGATTGCGATGCGATTCTCGGCCGGCTCAACCCGCACTATTTCCTCGGCGGCAAGGTCGTGCTGCAGGTCGAAAAGGCCCGCCGCGCCTTCCAGGAGAAATGCTCCGACATCCTGGGCGTCGGGCTGGAGGAAGCCGCCGAAGGCATGATCGACATGCTGGAGGCCGACGCCAACAACGCGCTGCGCCGCGTCATTTCGGGCCAGGGCATCCATCCCTCCGAGTTCACGCTGCTGTCCTATGGCGGCTCTGGCCCGCTGCACCTGGCCGGCTGTTCCAGGGGCATCGGCTTCAAGGACATCATCACCTTCCAGTTTGCGGCCGCCTTCTCCGCCTTCGGCTGCACCACGGCTGATTTCATGCGCCGGCATTCGGTGTCGACGCAGCACGACATCCCGTCACGCGCCGATGAGGCGACGCTGGCCGCCTTCGGCGTCAAGGTCACCACGGTCTGGAACGACCTGACCAAGGCCGCGGTCGACGAGATGATCGCCGACGGCCATGCGCGTGAGAAGATCAGGACCGTGCCGTTCCTGATGATGCGCTACACCGGCCAGCTCGAGGATGTCGAAGTGATGGCGCCGCTGGCTGAGGTCAACTCGGCCGACGACATGCGCAGGGTTATCGACGAGTTCGAGGCGGTCTACGCCAAGGTCAATCATCGCGTGTCGCGCTATGGCGAGGCCGGCTTCACCATCACCGAACTCGGGCTGATCGCCACCGCCGACAAGGTCAAACCGGTGCTGCTCAAGCGTCCGCTCGGCAAGTCGGATCCGGCTTCCGCGCACAAGGGCGTGCGCGAGGCCTATATCGGCGGACGCTGGCACAAGGCCAATCTCTACGAGATGGACCTGCTGCAGCCCGGTCACGAAGTCATCGGTCCGGCCATCATCGAACACCCCGCCACCACGCTCGTCGTTCATCCGCAGGACCGCGTCCATGTCGATGAATGGACGCTGCTGCACTACACCCACGCTTGAGAGGGCACCGCCATGTTGGACAAACCTGCTTCGGCCCTGCGCCTTCGCGAAAGACTGCTCGATTCCGAGCGGCTGATGGAAGAGACCGGCTGCTATGACGGCATCACGGAACTCACGCTGCGCAACCAGGATCCGCTGAAGTTCGAGACGCTGCACACCAAGCTGCGCGCCTATTGCGTCTCGGCTCGCGAAATGGCCCGCCGCATCTCGGCCTCGCCCGGCGTGCGCGAAGTCGGCGAGATGGTGGTCGCCATCTATACGCCCGAAGGCGACGCCATCGCGCTCTCCAACGGCATCATGGTGCATGTCCATACGATGAGCCGCTTCATCAAATGGATGATCAAGAACAATTACGAGGAAAACCCGAAAATCCGTGAAGGCGATATCTTCGCCAACAACGACGCCTTCATCGGCACCGTGCAGGTGCCTGATGTCATGGATGTGGTGCCGATCTTCCATGAAGACACGCTGGTCGGCTGGGCCGGTGCCGTCTGCCACGAACTGGAAGCCGGCGGCATCACGCCGGGCGGCGATGTCTGCCTGGCGCAGGAGCGCTTCACCGAAGGCCTGTTCGTCTGCGCCGAGAAGATCGGCGAGAATGACGAGATCCGGCGCGACTACGTCATCCGCTGCGAGCGCAATCTGCGCATGCCGATCTACTGGGTGCTCGACGAGAAGGCCAAGGTCGCCTCCTGCATCGACATGCGCGAAAGCGTCAAGCAGCTGATCTCCGAGATCGGCCTCGACTACTGGATGAAGGTGTCGAAGGAGTTCATCGAGGAAGGTCGCCGCGCCCAGCTCGCCCGCACCCGCCAGCTCACCGTGCCCGGCATCTACCGCGGCCACACGTTCTACGGCCATGTCACGGCGGGAAAGCCCGGCTTCCAGCTGCTCGGCGATCCCGACTGGCTCTACAACATCCCGATCGAGATGGAGATCACGTCAGACGGCAAGATCACCATGGACTTCGAGGGCACGCAGCCCTGGGGCTACCATTCGATGAACTGCACGCCGGCCGGCATGGATGGCGGCATGTTCGTGACGCTGACCCAGCACATGAATTTCGAAGGCCTGGTCAATGACGGTGCCTGGATGGCGACCGAACTGAAACTGCCGCACGGCACCTGGACCAACCCCGACAACGAGATGGTGGCCACCGCCACCTCATGGGCGCTGCTGCTGCCGGCCTACGGTGTTTTCCAACGGCTTTTGTCGCGCAGTTTTGTCGCGCGCGGCTTCGTCGAGGAGGCCTTTGTCGGCCAGGTCAACAGCCCGATGATCGAGATGGGCGGCGAAAGCCAATACGGCACGCCGTTCGGCATGGCGCATTTCGAGTGCGCTGCCGCCGGGTCCGGGGCGCTCGCCATCAAGGACGGTCTCGACACCGCCTATGTCGGCTGGAACCCGGAATCCGACATGGGCAACATCGAGGTCTGGGAACAGTCGATGCCGATGGTCTATATCGGCCGTTCGATCGTGCCGAATTCCGGCGGCGCCGGTAAATATCGCGGTGGCTGTTCCTTCGTCTCGACCTGGCTGATCAACAAGACCTCACATCTGCGGCTCCACACCTCCGAGCACTCCTCGCGCGTGTTCGACAATGGCGGCATGTGCGGTGGTTATCCGGCGCCGACCTGCCAGAAGCATCGCGCGGTGCGCAACTCAGACATTCACGAACTGGCGGCAAAAGGCGAACCGCTGGCGCATTCGCCCGGCATCGACCCTGACGTCTCCGACTACGAGAAGAACATCGGCGGCGACCATGTCGTGGTCGAAGGCCCCTACATCACCTCGCCGCACAAATCCGGCGACATCTTCAGCCATTCCTACAATGGCGGCGGTGGCTATGGCGACGTGCTGGAGCGCGATCCGATCAAGACGGCATGGGATGTCGAGAACGGCTTTCTCACCCGTGAAGCGGCGGACCAGGTTTTCGGCATTGTGCTGAAGGACGATGAAGACGGTTATCCCGTCGCCGATATCGACGCCACGGTCGAACGCCGCGCCGCCATGCGCAAAGAGCGCCTGGCTAAGGCGATTCCGGTGGCGGATTGGATCGCCAAGGAGCGTGGCCGCGTCGGAAAGGCCGACTTCGCGCCCGAAGTGAAGAAAATGTACGCCAGCGCGATCAAGCTGTCGTCGCGCTTCACCAAGGAATTCAGCGATTTCTGGAACGTCGACGCCAAATCGATCTTCACGCCGGGAGCCAAGCCATGACCTCATACAGCAAGGAAGTTCTGGGCGATCTGGCCGCCGGCAAGCTGCCCTGGCCGCAGACAAGGCGCATCATGAGTGCCTACAAGGATGACGACCGTTTCTTCAAGATGGTTGCCGTCTATCAGGATCGTGTCGCCTGGAAGGACCCGATCCTGCTGCCGGTCTCGGACCATCTGTTCATCTGCCAGAGTGGCGATGAGCGCATTACCCGCTGCGAATGCGGCCACTCCTTCGGCGACTATCGGAAGAACTGGAAGCTCAACGCCGTGATTAACGTGCGCAACACCGAGGAGGCTTTGCGCGAGATCTATCCCAACAGCGATCTCCCTGATCCCGAATGGATGGAAATCCGGGAGTTCATCTGCCCGGAGTGCGGGACGCTGCATGAGGTCGAGGCGGCGGCACCCGGTTATCCCATCGTGTATGATTTCGAACCCGACCTCGAAGGCTTTTATCGCGAATGGCTGGGCAGACCGCTTCAGGGGTCCTGAACGCTCGTCGATGGAGGCTGCGCCGCTGTGATTGCCAAATCCGGTCAGGACTGATTGCCTGCCCAAACGAAGCGGAGACCGTGCGCCATGAACAACCTTTCCGGCCGTAGCGCCATCGTGACCGGCGGTTTCTCGGGCATGGGCTTCGCCATTGCCACGGCTTTGGCCGAGGCTGGGGCCAATGTCGCCGTCGGCTCCTACATCGCGCCTGCCGGCGCCGACAGATCCGATGCCGCCTACTATCCGGCCGCCGACGAGATCGAGCGCGTGCGCTCGGCCCTTGCCGCTCATGGAACGAAAGTTCACGCCGCACACCTTGACGTTCGCGACAGCGACGTCACCAACCGTTTCGCGGCTGACGCCGAGACGGCCATCGGCCCCGCCGACATTCTGGTCAACGCCGCCGGCACCACCGCCGAGCAGCCGGTCTGCGGCCATTCCGACGCGCTTTGGGACAAGATCGTCGACACCAACCTGACCGGCGCCTTCCGCGTCACGCGTGCCGTGCTGCCGGGTATGATCGAGCGCGGCTGGGGCCGCATCGTCAACATTGGCTCGACGGCCGCCTTGGTCGGGTGGAAGGACAACCCGGCCTACTGCGCGTCCAAGGCCGGCCTGCTGGGTCTCACCCGCTGCGTGGCGCTGGAAGGGGCGGCGCATGGCGTCACCTGCGTTATGATCAGCCCGACCTGGGTCGAGACCGAACTGATGCGCCGCAATGTGGCGCAGGTCGTGGAGCGCGAAGGCAAGGGGCGCACGCCAGAGGAAGCGATGGCCGAGATCGCCAGGGGCAACCCGCAGCAGCGCCTGCTGCAGCCGCGGGAGATCGCCGCACTGGCGGTCTTCCTGTGCTCCGATCTCGCCAAGGGCATCACCATGGAGAACATCCAGATCACCGGCGGAGCGCTTTGGTAGCGCTCCAGCGGGGTGCTTGCGAAAGTCCAACTGACGGGGACTGAAAAGGACCAGTGTCTAAAAAGGCGCCGGCATCAGGCGGGGCGCTTCCGCTTGCGACGACCGCCTTAGGACGGATTTTTCGCACGCGCCCTGCATCTCGCATGTGCGAAAAGTTCTTTCGCATCTGCGAGAAAAGGTGTTTACTGCTCTTGTAGCACTCGCCATTCTCACAGGCTGACTCTAGATGAAAGTAGCCGGTCTTCGGCCATTCCTGATAGCAGTGTTGGCGGCAGCTGGGTTAAATGGGCTCACTGATCGCTGTGCGCTTGCCGGGGAATCGGAGTTGCACAGCGCGCGGCTGGTTGGTCGCTTTTTGGCGACCGGAACCCAAGCCACATTTGAATGGCCGGGAACTGCCATCGAGGTTGAATTCCAAGGGGCATGGCTCGACGTAGTGCTTGACGACACAGGCCGCAACAGCATGGTCGTTGATGTTGACGGTGCTGTATCCCGCCTTGACTTGAAGAAGGGCGAACACACCTACAGAGTCGTATTGGATACGGTGGCCGCCCGGCACGCCGTGCGTCTTGTCCGCCGAACCGAAGCGTCATTCGGCGCGACTGTTCTCAAGGATATCCGGACCGACGGATCTTTTCTGCCGCCGCAGCCGAAAACCCGCAGCTTTTTAGTCATCGGCGACTCCATCTCGGCGGGTTACGGCGTCGAGGGCAAGGACGCCAAATGCCGGTTTAGCGCCGATACCGAGAACCAGTACTTGACCTTTGCCGCAGTCGTGGCGCGCCGCTTTGGAGCAGACGTTACGACGCTTGCAGCATCCGGGAAGGGCCTTGTCCGCAATTATGATGGCAGCACCAACGCAACGATGCGCGACCTCTACACGCGACTGATGCCGTCACGTCCTGACCGGGAGCAACTGCCTGATACCAATGTCATTGTCGTGCATCTCGGCAGCAACGATTTCAGTGGTGGCGCGCGGCCGCCGGATTTTGTCG
>NZ_RZRR01000006.1:0-23857 GCF_003998555.1 Mesorhizobium sp. M7A.F.Ca.CA.002.09.1.1
ACCCATCATGCACCTTTTGAATTTTGTTGTCGAATCCACTCTCTAATCCGTTTGCCTTGTGACTGGGCGTTTCCCATACAAGGCGCCGGGAGTGCTTTATTGGGTAAGGTCGATTCTTGAGCTATTGGGTATTTTTGGGTATTTTTTTAGGTATGGCCATGAAGATCGGTTTCCTGCAAATCACCCCTGAAACCCTTGCTTTGGTCTCGGAGATCGACGAATTCAAAGGGGCCGTGTTCTGTTTTCAAATCGTGCCGCTGCCTGCCGCCCTGTTGAGCGGATTGCGGCCTGAGGTTCTACTTGCAAATCCGTGGCTGAGCGGTGAAACCGGGCTGCGTTTCGTCAGTGTCGGCGTGGGACGTACGATCGAGTGTCTGTTGTATTTCGTGGCGATGGCTGCATTCTTTCTGAGCGTCACCCGCTTGCGCCCAGATCAGGTCTACGGCCTTCTGCCCTTCTTTTTCATGGGTGTCATCTGTAACGGATTGGCTGCGGCGATCCAGTATTCACTCTCCGATACGGTTGCCATACAGGGTTTGTTGCCGTTCACGATCAATGCGGGACTGTTTGCCAACCAGAACCATTTTTCAGCTTTGCTCTTCGTCTCCATCCCCTTCGTTGTCTACTACGGCCTGTTTCGCGGGCACCTTCTGTCCGGGTCGCTCGGCTTGATAACGCTGCTGCTGTTGCTTCTGGCCGCCGGTTCGCGCGCCGGTATTCTGATAGGGCTGGCGATCACCATGGTATCAGTCGTCTTTCTGTCCGCGCGCTCGAGGCTGGGCGGGTATGGAATACCCGCTGTCTTCATCGGGCTTTCACTCTACACGATCGGGGGCGTGGACGAAGATCGATGCGGAAGTGGTTGACCCGGCCTTTGGACGGGCCGAATTTGCCCGCACGACGATCGCGGGAATTGAAGAGAACTGGGCGACGGGCGTCGGCTTTGGGAGTTTTCCGAAGGTCTATCAGATTTACGAAAAGGGAGAGATGATCTTCAAGCCCTACGTCAATCACGCCCACAATGATTATCTGGAATTGGCACTTGAAGGTGGCGCTCCTGTTGTCTTTCTGGTCGCAGCTTACGCGATATTGCTTTTTGCGTTTTCCGTTACGGCACGGCGAGATCCGCTGCAGAAAATGGCGTTTCTCTCAGTATCGTTTCTGCTCGTTCATTCTCTGGTCGATTATCCCTTGCGAACGGCGGCACTGGCGATGACCTTCGCCTATATGAATGGCGTTATCTTTCACAAGGGACTTGCTGAGCGGCTGAGCCAGAGAGGCGAGTCGACCGCCGCCCATGATGACAATCTGCTTGTTCCCGTCAGGCCGGCCCTGGCAAGACGATAGCAATGCGTCGCCTGAATTGGCCATGGATTGGCGCCGGATCGTGACCCAGTCATTTGACGAACGCCGAGATTGACAAGCCAGTGCATGGAACCTAAGCACGGGCGGCTAGGGCCGGGGGGTTCAGGCATGTCAAGGAGAGCTTCTTGAAAGGAATTATCCTTGCTGGAGGCAGTGGAACGCGTCTTTATCCACTAACATTAGCAGTCTCTAAGCAAATTCTGCCGATATACGACAAGCCGATGATCTATTATCCGCTGAGCGTTCTGATGCTCGCGGGTATCCGAGAGATTCTGATCATTTCGACGCCGCGTGACCTGCCGGTTTTTCGCGATCTGCTTGGCGATGGATCGGAGTTCGGGCTCGACCTGTCCTATGCCGAGCAGCCGCAGCCCAACGGGCTGGCGGAAGCCTTCATCATCGGCCGCAATTTTATCGGCAAGGACAACGTGTCGATGATCCTCGGCGACAACATCTATTTCGGCGATGGGCTGTCGCAGCTTTGCCGCGACGCTGCCTCGCGCGAAAAGGGCGCTTCGGTGTTCGCCTATCATGTCGAGGATCCCCAGCGTTATGGCGTGGTTTCCTTCGACAAGGCCACGGGAACGGCGCTGACGATCGAGGAAAAGCCGCAGGTGCCGAAATCCAACTGGGCGGTCACCGGTCTCTACTTCTATGACAACGATGTCGTCGACATCGCCCCTGCCATCCGTCCCTCGGCGCGCGGTGAGCTCGAGATCACGGCGGTCAACAACGTCTACCTTGAGCGCGGCCAGTTGCATGTGCATCGGTTGGGGCGCGGCTATGCCTGGCTCGACACCGGCACCCATGACAGCCTGCATGAGGCCTCGTCCTTCGTGCGCACCATCGAGCACCGCCAGGGCATCAAGGTCGCCTGTCCCGAAGAGATAGCCTTTGAACAGGGTTGGCTGACTGTGGACCAGGTTCTGCGTCGCGCCGATCACCTGGGCAAGAACGAATATGCCGCCTATCTGCGCCGGCGTGTCGTCGACCTGTCGGAGGCCTAGGTGCTGGAAGTCAGGCCCCTTGGCATCGATGGCGTTCTGGAAATCGTTCCGAAGCGACATGGCGACGCGCGCGGCTTCTTCGTCGAAACCTACAATGCCGAGCGCTTTTCGCAGGCCGGCATAGACTTGGCTTTCGTGCAGGACAATCATTCTTATTCCGCCGCGGCGGGCGTCTTGCGAGGGCTTCATTATCAGCTTGCGCCGCGCGCCCAGGACAAGCTGCTGCGCGTCATCCGGGGCAGCATTCTCGACGTTGCGGTCGACATTCGCCGCAGCTCCAAAACTTTCGGAAAATGGGTCGCTCTCGAAGTGTCGGCCGAAAAGGGCAACCAGATTCTGGTGCCGAAAGGCTTCGCGCACGGCTTCGTGACGCTCGTGCCCGACACCGAGGTCCTGTATAAGGTGACCGATACCTATTCGCAGGCGCATGACCGGTCGATCCGTTTCGACGATCCCGCCATCGGCATCGAATGGCCGTCATTGACCGGCGGGTTCCAGCTCTCGGACAAGGACCTGAAGGCGCCGCTGCTGGCTGCCGCCGAGGTGTTCGCCTGATGGGTTATTTGAGGACAGCGGCATGAATTTTCTGGTGACGGGCGGTGCTGGCTTTATCGGTTCGGCGGTATGCCGGCATCTATGCGCCAACCCGGCCTATCGGGTGACCAATCTCGACAAGCTGACCTATGCGGGAAACCTGGCCTCGCTGCGGCCGATCGAGAACGCACACAATTATCGCTTCGCGCAGGCCGATATCTGCGACGAAAGGGCCGTGCTCGACATCCTCCGGCGCGACGATATCGACATCGTCATGAACCTTGCCGCCGAGAGCCATGTCGACCGCTCGATCGATGGGCCGGGCACTTTTATCGAGACCAACATCGTCGGCACCTACAAGATGCTCAATGCCGCGCTGGAGTACTGGCGCGGCCTGCCCGAGGACAGGAAGAGCCATTTCCGCTTCCATCATGTCTCGACCGATGAGGTGTTTGGCGATCTTCCGTTCGATGGCGGCATGTTCGTCGAGGAAACGCCCTACGCGCCATCCTCGCCCTACTCCGCCTCGAAAGCGGCCTCGGACCATCTGGTGCGGGCCTGGCACGAAACCTATGGCCTGCCGGTCGTGCTTTCCAATTGCTCGAACAACTACGGACCCTATCACTTTCCCGAAAAGCTGATCCCGCTGGTCATCCTCAATGCGCTCGACGAAAAGCCGCTGCCGGTCTATGGCGCCGGCGCCAATGTGCGCGACTGGCTGTTCGTCGAGGATCACGCACGCGCGCTGGAACTTGTCGCGACCAGGGGACTGTCCGGCGAAAGCTACAATGTCGGCGGCAATTCCGAGCGGACGAACCTTGGCGTCGTCGAGACGATCTGCGATCTGCTCGACAGCAGGCGGCCGCGGGCAGGGGGCAAGAGCTATCGCGACCTGATTTCCTTCGTCACCGACCGCCCCGGTCACGATCGCCGCTATGCCATTGACGCCTCGAAGATAGGCCGGGACCTGGGCTGGACGCCCAATGAGAATTTCGACAGCGGCCTCGCCAAGACCGTCGACTGGTTTCTCGACAACAAATGGTGGTGGGGACCGATCCGCGAGCAGCGCTACGCCGGTGAACGGCTGGGCGAAGCACGCAAGGGGGCGGCGTGAGGCTGGTTGTCACCGGACGCGACGGGCAGGTCGCGGCAAGCCTCCTGGAGGCCGCCCAGGCGGCCGCCGGCGTTGAGGTCATCGCCATTGGCCGTCCGCAACTCGACCTTGCAAGACCCGACACGGTGATCGAAGCCATCGCGGCCGTGAAGCCGGATATCGTCGTGTCGGCTGCCGCCTACACGGCGGTGGATCAGGCCGAGGACGAGCCCGATCTGGCATTCGCGGTGAACGCCGTCGGCGCCGGCAAGGTGGCGCAAGCGGCGGCGCTGCTTGGCGTTCCCGTCATCCATCTATCGACCGACTATGTCTTCGACGGCACCGCCCATGGCGCCTATGTCGAGACCGACGCCACTGCACCGCGCAGCGTCTATGGCGCCTCCAAGCTTGCCGGCGAACAGGCGGTTGCATCGGCCAATCCGCGCCATCTGATCCTGCGCACGGCATGGGTCTACAGCCCGTTCGGCAAGAATTTCGTGAAAACCATGCTGCGGCTGGCCGCTGACCGCGACGAGATTTCGGTTGTGGCCGATCAGTGGGGAAATCCAACATCGGCACTTGATATCGCCGACGGCATCTTTCATATGGCGCGGCACCTCAAGGCGGACCTGAAGTTTGCGGAGTGGGGCGTCTACCATGTGGCGGGCGACGGCGACACAAATTGGGCCGAGTTTGCACAGCGCGTCTTCGTAACGAGTCTGGAAAGGGGCAGGCCGTACGCTGCGGTGCGCGGCATTTCGACGTCAGACTATCCGACGAAGGCGAAACGTCCTGCGAATTCACGCCTCAACTGCGGTAAAATGGCCGCTACGTTCGGCTGGCGGTGCAGATCTTGGTACACCGCGTGCGACGAGGTGGTTGAGCGGCTGACGGCCCGTTTGTAGGACCTTGCCAAAGTCATCTGATTGCAGTGTCAGGCCACGATGATACGAGCGGCAACCACACAGATCAATATCGACTCGCCTGGAGTACTTGCGAATGAAGGATGCCAACCACGGACCAGATGTCGTCGGGAAAAGCTACCTAGAGACGATCGCCGATATCCACTCGGCCCTAAGGCCGCGATCCTATTTCGAAGTTGGAGTCCAGTTTGGAAATACTCTTGAGCTGGCCAAGTGTGAAACGGTAGCGGTCGATCCCTACTTTGTCTGTGCAAAGAACATCATTGGCTCCAAGCCCCGCTGCTTTCTCTATCAGCAGACCAGCGACGATTTTTTCAAGAAAACGCGTCCGAGCAAGATTTTGGGCAAGCCTGTAGATTTGGCCTTTCTAGACGGCATGCATCTGTTCGAGTTCCTCCTGCGCGACTTCATCAACACCGAAAGAGAGTGCGCGGAAGGCTCAATCATTCTGCTGCACGACTGTCTCCCTCCCGGCTACAAGATGACCACCAGGGATATGAAAACGGCGATCGAACCTGCTGACAACAACTTTCCAGGGTGGTGGGCAGGTGACGTATGGAAGGTAGTTCCCACCCTGCTGAAGTATCGTCCCGATCTATCCGTGACTGTCACGGACTGCGCGCCGACCGGGTTGGTCGTCGTTACCAATCTCAACCCCGAGAGCACGGTTCTGCAGGACGCCTATGATGATATCTTGAAGACATTCAAAGCTGACAATCGGGACGAGTATGACGACTATTGGAAGTCGGTCAAAATCGTTCGTGAAACGGCGCTCAATATCGCGGCAAGGCACCGGCCGTTCGACGGATGCGGAAAGAGTTCCTGATATGGAAGCGATGGCCGAGCGGGTGACTGGGTTGGTCTCGTCTGCCCCCCGCGCGCCCGCTCCTATAAGTCGGAAGATCGCATCTTTTCGAAAGGCGACAGCCCAATTGACTCTGCGACGCTGTCAGCGCAAGTAGGTTTTCACTTTTCCGTTATCTGGATGTGATACCTGCATGATACCTGCTCTATTCCTTCATATTCAGAAGACCGCCGGGACGTCCATACTTGCAAAGGCATCCGAGCTGTATGGTCGAGAAAATTGCTGCATGCACGGCGATTATCTCAGCCGCACACCGGAACAACTCGAACCCTTGATGATGGTATCCGGCCATTTCGGTTTCGATTACGCTGAACGCTTCATGACGGGACGTTACAGCTTTACCTTCCTCCGGGATCCCGTTGAACGGCTGCTTTCATATTACAGCTACTGTCGTGGCGCGACGAGAGATGAGTATGAAATCAATACGTTGGCACATGACAACGATGCTGAAATGTTCTTTCGGGCAGGAGAGACGGCTGACTCCAAGTTCGCTTCGCACATGTGGAATCATCAAGCATGCCAACTGGCGTCGGGCTGGGGCGCCTCGTTGGTCGGCAAGAGCGATATCGAGCCAGGCGGGTTGCCGCCGGACGAGCTCCTCGATCGGGCCAAAGCCAACCTAGCTCGCTTCGATTACGTTGGGCTGGTGGAGAATTTCGAGGCCGACAACGCCGCAATCTTCGCCGCGCTTGGCGATACATCGTCGAACGTTTTCCGGATCAACGCAGCGCCGGTCCGAACGATGCGAGAAGAACTGCCGTCATCGACCCTGGACCTGTTGGCGACGTTGACCGAGATCGATCAGCAACTCTACGGCTGGGCGGTCCGATGGCGGGCGTCAGCGTATCAAACCCATAGAGATGGTACTGCGGCGGTTGCCGAATACGGGGCACGGCGTGCGTCACGCCGTGGCTAGCACGAAGCAGCGCTGGCTTCGAGGATGATCGAAGCGAACTTCTCTTTCGATGTGCCAGCCTGTCGATCCCGCCATAAACTCAATGTCGGCGACCTTATAATGATACGGGTCCGCGTCACCGTAAGTGGTTATGCCGCCTCTCGGATGTGAGATAGGCCGCCACAATGGCAGGCCATCATCACACACAAAAAAAGTCGCGAACAACCTACCGTCAGTCGCCATTGTCGGCCGAAGCTTCTCAAGGCAAGTTCGAATGAGGTTGATTGGCAGGTGCGTGAACAGCGACAAGGCCAAGGCGTAGTCGAACGTGGTACCCAATTTGCCAACGTCAAAATCACCGGTCACCAGCAGATTGGCCCGCGGCACTTTGTTGGCCAGTCCCAACGGCGCCAGTTCCCTGTCGTATCCGGCGTCCATGATGCTAGCATTTATGTCCGCGCCGAAATAATTACCCGCGTCAAGATAATTGGCGAAGTGGACCCCGCCCCGGAAACTGCCGCAGCCAAGGTCAATCAGCCTGTGACGGGGCTGCAGGCCATTATCGACCAGCAAGTCGAATTGCAAGCGGCCGATTTCATCCCACATTCCACCGATGATCTGGCGATGGTCGCCTGACTCCATCGCTCGGGCGATGGCGTCCGTGCGATGATAAGCGCTTGGAAGTCTTTGATCGTTGGTCATCGAACGGTGCCCCGAATGGATGCGGAACAAATTCAGGCGGCTGCAATCTTGCGAACTAGGGGCGTGTCCGAGGTCAAATCAGCGGGGGTCAACTTGAAGGTCATTCCCAGGCTGAAGAAGCCGTAGTCAATCTCATCCGGGGCCGGCATAACCTTGAAGATCACGGCATCAAGTATGCGATGAAGGTATTGTCTTTCAAAATTTGCATTCCCCATCGCTCCAACGTTGATGAAATAAACTCCGGCCCGTAGCAGGCACTTAAACTCAAAGTTGACCTGCACAGACTCGCCTACCCCTAAGCTCTTCAGCCGAAGATCCGGCACCCGATCAGTATTTCCCCCACACAGTTCCACACCGTAAGGGGATTTGAACAGGGTGCCAAACGCGAGATCGTCGACGTCCGTGGTTGCAGTGAAGGTATATTGCACCGCGTAGACACAGCCTTGGGTCAGCACGTTGACCATTTCCCCACCGGTGTTGACAATCCGCACGTCGGCAATGCGCCCACCAGTCTCTTCATAGGGCGTGATGGTCTGGCTGGTAAGCGCAGGGTCCCAAAAACCATCATCAACGATCTCCGACTGTTCGGGTCTCTGCGTCGGCAACTTCGTCGCTGGTGCATGATTGCCAATCACCGGCGGGCCGTCCGAATCGCTAGTGCCGGCAAGCGTCTTGATCTCTTCACGCACTTGTCTGGCCTCTTCGCCACGAAGATTGACAAGCCGCTGATATTGGCTGGCCACCCGCTTGGGTGTGCCCTCCAATATCTTCTCGCCGCCATCGATGAGAATTGCGCTGGTACACAATTGAATGATCGTCTGGGCGCCATGCGAGGTAAACAGGATAGTAGCTCCGGCGTCCTTGATCTGCTCGATGCGGGCCATGCATTTGCGCTGGAACGCCTCATCGCCCACCCCAAGCGCTTCGTCGACGACCAGGATGTCGGGATCGACATTGATCGCGGTAGCGAAGGCAAGTCGCATATACATGCCGGACGAATAGGTCTTGACGGGCTGATCGATGAAGTCGCCGATCTCCGCAAATCTTTCGATCTGCTCGAAACGCCAGGCCATCTCCTCCCGTGGGACGCCGAGAATGGAGGCATTGAGGTGGACATTCTCACGCCCGGTGAATTCGCGATTGAAGCCGGCACCGAGTTCAAGCAAGGCCGCGATCCGGCCGTTGACTTCAACCGTACCGCTGGTCGGTGGAAGCGTTCCGCAGATCACTTGCAGCAGCGTGGATTTTCCCGATCCATTACGGCCAATGATGCCAATCACTTGGCCGTGGCCGAGTTCGAAGGAGATGTCGTTGAGAGCCGCGAAGTCCTTGTAATAGCGGCGGGGTTGCATGCCCACTAAACGTTCCAATCGCGGCACGATCATCTGCTTGAAGCGGTCTTCCGGCCGCTCGAACATCGTGTATCGCTTGGTGACGTTGCGAACCTTGATCGCAAAGGGCCGGCTATCGCGCTCAGATGACATCGGCAAATCCCCCTCGTGTCTTCTCGAAGAACAGCCTGCCTAGCAGCGCGACGATCAAGGCAACGCAGAAATAGGCGGCCAGCGCCCACCATGAAGGCAGGGTATCCATGAGGACGACGGCACGGAAATTTTCGATCGGCACCGTCAGCGGGTTTAAAACCACCCAGGGCCGAAGCCATTCCGGCATCGATGTTCGGGGCGTGAACATGGGCGAGAGAAACATGGACGCCGTCAGAACCGGACCGATCATCTGGCTGATGTCGCGAAAATAGACCCCCAGAGAGGCCAAGACCCACGCAATTCCCTGCACCAGCAGGACGAAAGGAACAATCGTAAGGGGAGCGAGCAAGATATAGAGCGACAGGCTTCCGGTTATGATCAGGGTAAAGACCAGCAGCACGGCCAGACTGATTCCGAGTTGCACCATCGCGGAACCGGTGACCACCGCCGGCAGAATTTCGATCGGAAAGACGATCTTTTTCACGAAGGTCGCGTTGTTCAATATAGCCCCCGTCGATTTGGACAGAACCTCGGCATAGAAGTTGAAAAACATGAGGCCACAAAACAGGGCAAGCGCAAAGAATCCGACGGAGTGGTTCTGGTTGGCACCTGCGGCGGCCCATTTGACGCCGAACACGGAGCCAAACATCAGGGTGAAAACGGAAAGGGTGAGCAACGGCGTTAACAGCGCCCAACCAATCCCGAAAAACGAACCCTTGAACCTGCTGCTCACGTCCCTGCGAACAAGATTGGACAAGACCTGAAAATCGCGCTGACTAATCATCGGGTGGCCTTGTGTAGCTCTTTTATCGCCTGATCGATGTGGTCCATGGCCACTTCAACGTCAACCGTGGACTGCATGGCATAGGTCTTTGGCTGCCACGTTTCAGATGATCCATTAGAGTCACATAATATGACATTGTAGTCGAACTTCTTCAGGGCACAGATACGGCTGATCCATAATTCGACTACTCCGCCGCCGGCACCCCAGAAATTGATCCAGGCGTCGGGCATCAAGTCGAAAACCACCGTTCCCGCCTTCGACCATATCAGGTTGGCAAAGGCGGACCCATGCGCTCCGACGATAATTTCGGCATCTGTGAAAAGGTCGATCTGGTCCGAATAAGCCAGCACGGCCGGATCGATGACCTTGAAACCACGCTTGACCAGCGCAGCCTGAAGCGCGGCTTCGTTGGCTATCGTCCTACCGGAATTTGTGGTTTCGCTTGAACGCCCGAGATATATCCGTCTGGCACGATAGTCTTGAACCGCCGGGGGAAGCACGAGCGTTCGCGACATCAGATCGGCTGTTTCCGGATGCGGGAAGAACGTGGTGAACGTGGTCAGAGCATTGGAGACAATGGCCGAACGGAACTTGTAGACAGCGGTGCTGGCCGCGTCGAGGATAAGAAAATGGTGTGGAAGGAAGCCCCAGACCGACAGCATCCTGATCAACCATTTTGGCGCTTTCGTCGACAGGACAACACGCAACCGCTCAGCAATGATCTCATCACGAAACGCCAACAATTGTGGAACCATATCAAAGACCACATGGCCGAACGCTTGGGAGTAGTGCATGGGAATGATCACGTCCGCATCGATCTCGGTCGCTGTTTCAGCCTTCAGATGCGCGCCTGCATCGTCTTCCACCAAATATTCAAGCTCTGTCACTTGCGACCTGACATAGCGGTAGATGCGCATCGTTTCGGCGATGACCTGGTTGTTCCGGGTGACGAGAGCCACGGCGATCGGATGCGCCACACAATTGTGAAACCGACCGAACCGCAATGGCGCTGCCTCATAGGGAACCGTCTTCAGCATGCGAGCGAATTCGTCGCCATTGACCACGCCTTTCGCGACGTGCAGTCGCGGAGCTAGTTCAGCCTCGACGTTGCAGGGAGAGAACGCGGTCCAAATGCAATCCTCGTTCGAAGTGAGCATTTCTTGTTTGCTCGACGCCACCCTGCCAATGGATTCGAGCGAAACCTCCTGGACATCGTGCCCTTCCAACTGGTGACGACTAGAGGCCATCGCAACCTGGTCCGGGAGATCAGCGATTACTTTTTTTTTTTTGCGCCGGCTCGGTTGCAGAGGACGGATTAACCACGCGTTTCGCGGCACGATAGGCAAAGCGGACGGCCTTGAACATCATTGGCCTGTCGTAAAGCCGGTGCGCCACCCTGAACTTCAGGGGCACCTTGATCGAACCGGGTTCAGGCATCGTCAGGACCGCCGGGCTCGTCGTCGTCAGCTTCGGCTGAGGTTGCTCAACCGCTTGGGCGTCCCGCGCCTTTTGAATGCTTCTCGCCGCAGTTTCCGTGATTTCGCGCTGCGGCTCAGGAGCGGTTTCATTCCCGGACTGCAAGCGGCTGGCTTCCTGCTTGAGCAAAGTCACCTTGCCATCGAGGTCAGCGACTTCCCGGATTTTTGCGGCACGGAGCTTTGCGATTTCGGCGTCCCTGGCTTCCTCGGGGATCGCCGCTAATTGCTGCCTGAGTTCGAACCGCACGCGTTCCGGCGCAACGTCGTAAATATCGTCAACCATCGACATGCCATTTTTCACGCGAAGCGTGGCCTCCAGGAACCCCCGGCCGTGTCTCCGGTCTGGTTCGAGATAGCATCCCTCGGCCCATTCGTTCCAAGCATTGATGAAGACCAGTTGATCGCCTTCCGCGCGATTGGCGCGCGTCAGCGAACTCGATCCCCGCAGCCAGCGCTCATAATTTGCAACGGTGGAGCCAAGAACGATCAATGAGCGATTCTTTACCCGGGCCGTATTGTCCCAATCGGGGAAAACGGTTCGATAGATCCGCTTGCGGCTATGGTCCCTCGATAGGAAATCGCGCGCAACGTTGGCATATTCGACCGGGTAGCCTTCGAATGGCTTATAGGTCGGCACGATCTCCTTCACACCATGGAATTTCATGTTGTGCGGCGGGAACTCGACGCCTGCGTCGAACTCATACTGCTCGTAGTCGTTATTGCCGTGAACGAGCGCGTTCACGATGTGAATTTCGCCGATACCCATCTTGCGGCAATGCTCCCGCCAGCGCTTACCTGCGGCCTTGGCGTCAGGAAGATGCTGCGGCCGGTAGACGACCAGCAACGGCTTGCCATCGACCCGCAGATAGCGGGGATCCTTGAAATAGGGAAAGAGGCTTTCGATGAAGCGCAACTCCCAATCCGGACCATAGGTCTGCGCGATTAGAACCTCGTGCTCGGCGGCGTCCCATCGGCGGGTCCAGTTTTCGTTCGCCCAGCACAGGCAGAAGCCCATGTCGATGCTCTTGTCGGTCAGGAAAGCATCGACCGGCTTCTCCATCAGCCGGTGGCCGTCGAACCAGTAGTAGTGAAAGCAGAAAGCGTCGATCCCGTGCTCCCTAGCGACCTCGGCCTGATCGCGGATGGTGTCCAGGACGCGAAGGTCGTAGTAGCCGAAATCGGTCGGATAGCGCGGTTGATTATGGCCATCGTAGAGCGGCTCCGCCTTCGCAACGTTGGTCCATTCGGTGAACCCTTTGCCCCACCATTCATCGTTCTCGGGGAACGGATGGAACTGCGGCAGATAGTAGGCAACATAACGCAGCGCCATTATCGCATGCTCAGGATCGACTTCACGATGCGACGGCCGGTCGGGCCGAGCATGCGGCCAACCATCGTTCTGAACGTCGGTCGCTGCTGTGGCGAATAGTGTGGCGGCGGGACAAACGGCAAATTCGAAACAGGCTTGCCGATTTTCGGGGGCGCGCGATCGAGCAGGACAAACTCATTCTTCGGCGAGTTCGCCAGTTCTGCCTTCACGACCGTCTGATAGATCTGCGAATAGGCGCCGAGTTCCAAAGCTGCCCGGACTTGTTCGGGCGTTTTCTTCCAGTTCTCGGCGAACTCTGTCATCTCGGGCGTCCGCACGACAAAGAGCGCGTCGACGATCTTCAGATTGGCTTGGCGGAAGAGGTGCTGAAGGTTCTTGGCGCCAAAGAAGCGGATATGTGTGCGATCGAGAAGGCCCCAGTCCCGGTAGTCGACATTGTCATCAAGCATCATCGCCATCATTGCGGCATGATTGGCGTTGGGGATCGACGAGACCACGCTGCCGCCAGGCCGCAGATAGCGGGTGACCTCCCTCAATGTCTCCCAGGGATTGACCAGATGCTCGAGCACATCCGCGATGACGACGGCATCGAAGCGTCGCTCACCGAAGACCTCGCCCCATCCTGGCGTGTTGAGATCGCCCTGGACCGCGTCGACGCAAAAGCTCTTCAGGATCGGAATGCAGTTCGGATCATATTCGAGCGCGGTAACCCGACAGCCGTTCAGAGCTATCAGTGGCTTGGCGATCGACCCCGGTCCGGCGCCGATTTCGAGGACATCCTTATCCCTGCCGACTAACCGCAACACATTTGCCGCAGCCGTGTCCGAATTCGGGTCGACATCGAAAACGTAGATATCTGCTGATGTCTTCTGTTTTGCGCTCACTTATCCGTGCCTCGTGTGTCTGCGCCAATCTTTCGGATCGGCAAAGCAAGCTTTGACAATGCTTTCGCAACTTTCCACGATTTGCTCTCGTGGATAAGCGTTAGCTCGCGCGCCGCTGCCTGAAGGCTTTCCGTCACGGCCGCCAATTGGCCTCTCAGGGCCGAAACGTCAAGGCCCTGCTTGTCGTACTGCTCGGTGAGCGATCCTAAATCCGCTTGGAGAGCTGACATCTGGCTGACATGCTTTGCGATTTCCTGTCTCGCATCTGTGAGTTGTGCCGAGCGCGTTGAGAGCTCGGCATTCAAGCTCGCGATCTCATCGATTCTCGTGGCCAACTCGCTTGACTTGGCGGCGATCTCCAATCGCAGTTGTTCTGCTTGGTCCCTCAGGGTCGAAACGTCCAGGCCCCGGCTGTCGTACTGCTCGGTGAGCGATCTCAAATCTGCCTGGAGAGCTGACATCTGGCTGACATACCTTGCGATTTCCTGTCTCGAATCTGCGAGTTGCGCCGAGCGCGTTGAGAGTTCGGCATTCAAGCTCGCAATCTCACCGATCCTTGTGGCCAACTCGGTGGCCAACTCGCTTGACTTCAGTCGCTCTGCTCTTATCTCACCCTCGACCGCCTGCCCTTCCATTGGGTTCTGGTCCTCAACCATCGCTACGATCTTTGATTTCAACGCATCGCGTTCCGCGCTAAGTTGATCGACTTGAGACATCAGCGCCCGGACATTGCCGACCAGTCTTAACTCTGTGGCGGCGTAATCGGTTGTCGGCGCGAGGCGCGCCTTGGTCTCACGCGCCAGCAATTCGGCAAACATGACTTGGCCAGCCGGCAGCCAACTGTCCTCAAATTCGTCATAGATTGCATCGAGTTCGGCGGTCGCTGCTGGCGAAGACGCGTCTTCCTCGAGGTCGAGCATGGCAACATAGGCTCGCTTGACCAGATCCGGCACGCCATCATTAGCCATGAGCAAGTCGACGCTCGCCAGATGGTGCTGGTGATCAGTCGACAGATAAGCTGCAATTTCTTTCTCGACAGAGCTAATCTTGCGCGGCCATTCGATCGAAAATCGTTCTGAGATCTTCTCCAGGGCAGGCCCGAAATCTCGAACCATCGACTCGTACGACAAGAAGACACGAGGTGAATTCCTAGTGCTTCTCTCGGAGGCCAGAACGTAGTTCAGCCAAACGAGGGAGGCGAATCCCAGATCCATTCCGTCGCGCTTTGCCAGCGATTTGGCGACCGACAGTGGATTGCGAGTGATCGTTACATAGTCAGTCTTGTACCTGAGCGATGTAAGCAGTTGCTGATAGATCGGCACAATGCGCGAAATCCGCGGCTCCTTGAGCACGATCGTTGGCATGCCGCCATATTCGCCATCGAGTAGGCGAGCGATCTCGTCGTGGTAGAATCTTAACCGGCTTGCCGACAGTTCCTCGACCCGGACCGGCCTCCAATCGTCCCACCGGCTACCAAGTTCGAGCAAGAGCTGCTCGTTCAGCAGGGCCAGATGCAATGGTTCCCAATAACCTGTCCGGTTGCTTTCGTCGGCGGGAATCAAGTTCTTTGGTGGAGCAACACCCAGCAGTTGAAGCACGCCGGCCAACGCGCTGGTGCCGGACCGATGCATGCCAAGAACCATCAAGCAGGTGCGCTCGCCCTGGCTTTCTCGCTTTAACTTCGAACTCTTCATTGTCGTCGCGGCAACAGCCATAATTGTATCCCATGGATGGGCAAGCCACAGAGCTGGCTTCTGCGATCATGAGCCTTGCCTGTACTCTACGCCGGTTTTGGAAGCTGCAACCGAGTCATTACGTCTCTGAAGGCCGTCCCAGTATGGAAATGGCCAGCGTGCCATCATGTCGCGACATGTTATGACTATAATGTGGCGCGCCCGCGCCCCACCTCTGGTAGCTTTGTCCTCTGCACGCACTCGACCCGCAAACTTGGCCTTCATAGCCATTTCGACCAGTTGCGTCGTAGCGAGGTCGAGAGCAGAGTCAATTGCGGCAAAACCGAAACAACGCTGACGCGGCGGCAGTGTCCAAATCGCAACGCACCGATCGGACTCCACCGATCCAGTAACAGGGCGTCAAGCTTACTCGTATTCACGCTCTTGTCCGAAAAAACCTCTGGCTATGCCCTCGCACCCGCAGTATGCGATACAGGACGGCGGGGGTCGGGGATGGCACGTGGGTAAGGTGATTGATCGCGAAGTATCTTCGTGTTCGCACTTCGCTGGTGTCGATGCCCTTGAGCCTGGAGTCTAGTGCCGTCCAATGAATTCCCATCTAGAAGCTGTGTTCGGGCTCAGGCCACAGATGCGGCGCGCCTTCATCATGGTCCAGGACGTGGTCATGGTCCTGGTCGCCGTGGCACTCAGCCTTATTCTTTCGCGGTCGAATCTTTCGTTCGAAGCGTTCTCCAACGAGGGTCTGGCGACATGGGCGGGCATCGTCGTCATCAGCCATTTGTTGTTCCGCTACAGTGGCCTTTACACCACTGTCTGGCGCTTCGCCTCGACGCCGGACTTTTTCAACATCCTGAAGAGCTGCGCGATTTTGACGTTCACTCTTTACATGGCGTCGCTGCTGCTGCGTTTTTACCGGCCGGTGGCGGGGCTCAACGAGCGTCAGTTCATCGTCTTCTTCCTCGTCTCCTTCACCATCATATCGGCACCCCGGCTGTTCTACCGCTTCCTGCGTGACGGCGCGAGCTGGGGGATTCTGAGCCGCAAGACCGACCAGCAGGCCAAGCGCGCTCTGTTTGTCGGCCGGCTCGGCGAGGCCGACCTGATCATTCGCTTCACGCGCACGGCGCAACCGGCGGACTATTCCATCGCAGGCATCATGGCCACCGAGCGCGGCGCACCGTTGGGCACGCGGATTCAAGGTGTTCCCGTGGTGGCGACAATGCCGCGCCTGATCGATGTCCTGGAAGACTATGCGACCGGCACCAAGAGCCTGGACTTGCTGATTTTCGGCAGCGGCGCCGAGCACGAAATCGAGGACTATTCGGAACTTGTGCGCATTGCCCGGCACGGCGACATAAATGTGGTGCAGTTCTCAGGCCTTTCGGAGTTGGAACAGCACGGAAAGCTGGTTCTCGACACCGTCGAGATGGAAACGATCCTGCGCCGGCCGACGGTCGCGTCCGATATCCAGCGTATCGGCGCCTTTGTCGGCGGCAAACGCGTTCTGGTGACCGGCGGTGCCGGTTCTATCGGTCAGACGCTGGTCAGGCGGTCGCTGGAACTCGGAGCCGAGGCGGTGCTGGTCGCCGACAACTCCGAGTTCGGCATTTTCCAGCTGAGCCAGTATGTTGACGAGAAGGACCACGACCGCCTCAAGGTCCGCATCGTCGATGTCGCGGACCGGCGCCAGATAACGCGTGTCGTCACGGAATTCCGGCCGGACATCATCTTTCATGCCGCGGCCCTCAAGCATGTTCCGCTGCTCGAGGAAAACTGGGATTCGGCCATCCAGACCAATATCTTCGGAACGCTCGTCTGTGCCGAGGTCGCCGCCAAGTGCGGGGTTGCGCAATTTGTCCTGATATCGAGCGACAAGGCGGTGGATCCCTCGTCAGTGCTCGGCATGACGAAGCGGGCCGCCGAACAGATCATCAGCGCCTTGCATGGCACGCCGGCAGGCGAGACAAGCGGGCGTCGCCCGGCCACCAAGTTCATTGCAGTGCGGTTCGGCAACGTCTTCGGCAGCAATGGTTCGGTGGCGACCATATTCCAGGCGCAGATCGAGGCCGGAGGGCCCGTCACCATCACCGACCGGCGCATGACACGCTATTTCATGACCGTGGCCGAAGCCGTCGATCTCGTCATCATGTCGGCGGCCGATGCCGCGTCGCGGCAGAGCGGAGACGATTATGCCGTCTATATGCTCGACATGGGCAAGCCGGTACCGATCCTTGAAGTGGCCGAAACGATGATCCGCTTGTCCGGAAAGAGCCCATACAAGGACGTCGCGATCCGGTTCACCGGCATAAGGCCGGGTGAAAAACTCCACGAAACGCTGCATGGCGAAGACGAGGAACTCGTCGAACTCGGCATCTCGAAGATTTTCGGCCTCAGCACGGACGTCGTGGAATGGTCGGATGTCCAGGTCGCGCTCACGGCGCTGCAGCAGTCGGCGAAAAACCAGGACAAGGCTGCCGCGCTCGCCGCATTGGCAGGTCTCGACCGCGCCAAGAAGGCCAGGGCAAGTGCACGTCAAGACGCGATTCCGAAGACGGCCGGGCAGGCGACCTAGAACAATTCCGGGAAAAGCGCACGGCGCTTACCTTTGGGAATTGCGCCAAATCAAAGAGATAGATCCAATCAGAATCAGAAAGCGATCTTGCTCGTGAGCAAAGATGATCTGCGCATCGCGGTCCTGATGGGCACGAAAGACGGCGCCGCCTTCATCGAGGAGCAGCTGCAGTCCCTGCTCGAGCAGTCGCACCCTCTGGTCGACCTGTGGATATCCGACGATGGCTCCGTCGATGGCACGACCGCCATCATCGAGGCATGGAAATCCCGCTGGCGGCCCAAGTGTCGAATGACGCTCGTCGAGGGGCCGCGGCAAGGCTTCGCCGCCAATTTCCGCTCCATGATCGTCGATCGACGCATCGAGGCGGACTGCTATGCCTTCTGCGACCAGGACGATATCTGGGAGCCCGACAGGCTGGAGAGCGCTATCGACTGGATGCGGACCCAGGATGCGAAAATCCCGCTGATGTTTTGTTCGCGAACCGCGACCATGACGGAAACAGGAAGCCTTGTCGGCCATTCGCCTTTGTTTGCCCGGCCGCCAACCTTTCGCAACGCGCTTGTGCAAAGCATCGCCGGCGGCAACACCATCCTGCTCAACGCAGCGGCACGCAACCTGCTGGCCAGGGCCTGCATGCGGACCGGGTTCGTCAGCCACGACTGGTGGGCCTATCTCATCGTGACCGCCGCCGGCGGCATCGTCCGCTACGATCCGCGGCCGCTGGTGCGCTACCGGCAGCATGCGGCAAACCTGGTCGGCGCCAACGTATCCTGGAAAGCAAGGGTGTCCCGGCTTGGCCGCCTGTTTAAGGGGGAATTCGCCGGCTGGACGGACCTCAACCTTGACGGTCTTGCCGTCAATCGCGACCTCCTGACCGAGGACGCGATGGTGTGCCTCGACCTTTTCACCCGCGGGCGCGACGGCGGCCTTTTCCGCCGCTTGGCAGGCTTGCGCCGAAGCGGCGTCTATCGGCAGACCGTTTCCGGAAACCTGGGGCTCTATCTCGCCTTCGTCCTGGGGCGCATCTGAACATTGCGACGGCTGCGTGGCGCGCTTGGTCAAGAGATCGGCTCATGCTACGTCGACCGGATTGACGGCATTGGCCTGCGGCATTGCCTCGGGACTTCGGCAGGGAGCACTATCGGCCGTTCATGAAGGCAGCCAAGCAAATCTTCGATCTTGCCGGTGCGGCTCTGCTGCTGGTGGCGACATCTCCTGTCTTGGCGCTCACCGTCCTTGCCGTTCGGGCATCGTCGCCGGGCCCGGCTATTTTTTCACAGGTGCGGGTCGGCCGTGACGGTCGGCTTTTCCGCTGCCACAAGTTGCGCACGATGTATGTCGGGACGCCGTCGCTACCCTCGCATGAGGCGCCGGCGGATTCCGTGACATCGGTTGGAAAGGTCTTGCGGAAGTTCAAGCTCGATGAGCTGCCGCAATTCTGGAACGTCTTGAAGGGGGAAATGAGCCTGGTCGGGCCGCGGCCCTGCCTGCCGACCCAGACGGAATTGATCGAGTGTCGCAGGCGGCTGGGGGTTTTGGCGGCGCTGCCGGGCATAACCGGCCTGGCCCAGATCAGGGGCATCGACATGTCTAACCCGGAGCTCTTGGCGCAAACGGATGCTGCCTACCTCCGCACCGCGTCGTTCTGGCTCGATCTTCGGATCCTGTTTGGAACGCTCTACCGCTGAGCAGACCATGAAAAGATCATGGTCAAGCAAGAAAGTCAGGATCTGCTGAGCCGCGCCAGCTCGGCCAGCCGCTCAAGCGTGCCGGCTTCGGGCGTCCACCCCTGCGATACCAGCAGGGCGGGGTCGCATATTTGTGTCGCGGTCAGGCTGTCCCAGAACGCCCGCCTGCCGAGTGCGGCCACCACCGGCCGTATCAGCCCGGCCGGCATCGCCATCAGGCGCACAGGCCGCCCCAAACCTCTGCGAAAGACGGCGATGACGGCGTCGAGGGCGACCGGCGGCACATCGGCGCCGACATAGATCGGGCGAAGCAGCCCGGAATGGCTGAGCAGGTGCGACACTGCTCGCACCGCGGCCTCGGAAGACATCAGCGAACGGATTCCGGTCAAGGCACCAGTCGGCAGCGGCAGCGGCGTATCGGCAAGGCGCATCAGCGTTGCCAGATTTCCCCTCATGCCACTTCCATAGACCGGAGGCAGGCGCAACACGGCGGCGTCGGAGCGGCCATGCGACGCATAGGCGTCCAAAACCGTGATCTCGCTTTCGCGCTTCGAGCGTCCATAGGCGCATTGTGGGGCAGGAAGCGTGTCCTCGTCGATCGTTGCGCTGACGTGCGCGCCGATCACCGCCCGGATCGAGGAGAGATGAATGAAACGTCCGCTTATCTGGGCCGCCGCTGCATGCGCCAGCCTTGCGCTCAGTTCCACATTGGCCGCCTGGTAATCGGCTTCGGTTGCATTTCCCCGATCATTGTTGAGGCCAGCGCAATGGACGACGTCAGTCATATGCCGGGTCAGTTCCAGGAAGGCGGCGGCCGGCGCATCGAAGCCGGGCATCGGCACAGTCTCGTTCTCCGAACCAAGCCTCTCGGGATGGCGGGAGGCGAGGCGAAGCTCGGCACCGGCTTCGCGTAAGTGGCGCACGACAAGACGCCCGATGAAACCTGTCGCGCCCGTGACCAGAACCTTCATGGCCTTGCCCGAGACAGGTCTTGCGTGACTGGTGCAAGTGCCGGTTCGTCCAGCAAAGGAACATGACGTCCGGAGGCGAGATATGTTCCGCTCACCAGGAAGACCATCAGCACCGAGTCCAGAATGTCATGGCCGACCAGGATGCCTGTCATTCCGGCCGTCAGATAGGTGATCACCACGACGACAATCATGGTGGCGCCGAACCGCTCGTTCGGATCGCTGCTGCTTCGCAAGACCCGGGCGGCATTTCCAGCGGCAACGATAAAGATCGCTGCCAGCGTCACGGCGCCCAGAATTCCTGCTTGCACCAAGGCGGTCAGGAAGCCGTTGTGGAAATGGTTGAAGCCTGTGTCCATCGCGAACTGCTCATGAAAGCCCTGTTTGATCAGAAGCTGGGTTGCACCCACACCGTGCCCGAACAGTGGCATGTCATGGAATGCTTTGAGGCCGATCTCCCAAAGCGCAACACGTATTCCCAACGAGGTGTCGTAGTTGCCGCTAGCTCCAAGCGCACCCCAATCGGAGCGCAAAAAGTCGACCCGCCCGGATATCGCCTGGAAGCTGGAAGCGGCGATCACGACGCCGACTGCCGCCAGCAGCAGCAGCAGGCGAACGGCATTCCTGCCCCTGAGCCTGTGCCGGTTGATCAACATGACGGCTATGCCGGCAATCAGCAGTGCCAGCCAGATGGTACGCGAGCCGGAATAGATGACGGCGATCGTCCCGGCCAGTGTCGCGTAGAAGAGGGGTGTCCGGGCTTGCTCAATACTGGACAAGGCGCCAGCCACACACGTCACCACGGCAAGGCAGACGACGGTTGCGAAGACGATCGGATTTCCGGCTCCCCCCTCCGCCCTGACGCCAATCCAATATTGCTGGATGACGGCCATGAGCAGCGCGACAAAGCAGGCGGCCATGCTGGAAAGCACGACGATGCGGGCAAGCGTGGTTTTCTGCGTGTTGCTCCAGGTCGAATAGGACACGGGAAAAAACAGGAAGGTGACGAGCGGGATAAGATGCGGCGCATCCCGGACAAACGAGTTGTTGACGATGGACGCCAGGAGATTGGCGGCGCAGTAGGCATAGATCGCGACCGTCATCCAGATCATGGGCCGGTCGGCGTTGAAGCGCCTTTTCCCTAAAGCAATCAGCAGGGCGGACGAAAGGCCTCCGCAATTGAACACAAAGCTGACCACCGACCCCAGAACCGGTGGAAAAAAGAAGCAAAGGATGGAGAAGTAGTTGTTGATCCGCGAAGGCGAGAATTGCTGTGTGAGGGATGAAAGCCGGTTCAATTTTCGGGCTCGCTGTTTTCGGCAAGTGTCATGCGGCGGATCTTGTTTAGCGAAGTTGAATGCGCTCGCCTCGAAATTGCCCATGCCTCATAACGCGCTTGCCCGCTGCCGAAGCTGGTATAGCGGCCGCCCCCCGTTTTCGATAGTGTATCTGGTGGATTGCCACCGAAAATCGGCGGCAGGCGACGGTCGGCCAAGGGAAGTCGCTTGAAAGCCGTAGCCGGCCATTCAAGCAATATTTTCCCCGCGTTTTCTCGGTTGTTGAGCTTGCGGGCAGGAATTTCCGGGTTTGATGGTATCTGTGGAAAATTCATTCTCGAACCATGTGCGGCCGGGCCAGTCTTGCATTGTTCTTGACAACGGCGATCTGCTAGAACGCCGGCACGAGGAAGATTGTCCAGAAACAAGGCTCGAACCGGGCGCAAAAGCTCGATGATTTGAGGCAGGTCTTCTGTTGGAAATACGAAAGAACGCCCACGGTCCATGACAACAGCGCTTACGCATCTTCAGCGGCTTGAGGCCGAGTCCATCCATATATTCCGCGAGGTTGCGGCCGCCTTTGCCAAGCCGGTCATGCTCTATTCGGTCGGCAAGGATTCATCCGTGTTGATGCATCTGGCGATGAAGGCGTTTTATCCCGCCAAGCCGCCATTTCCCTTTCTTCACGTCGACACGACGTGGAAGTTCCGCGAGATGATCGCCTTTCGCGATCAGATGGCGCAGAAACTCGGCTTCGATCTCCTGGTTCATGTCAACGAAGACGGCGTGCGCGACAACATCAATCCGTTCGACCATGGTTCGAACACCCACACCCATGTCATGAAGACCGTGGCGCTGCGCCAGGCGCTCGACAAATACGGCTTCGACGCGGCCTTTGGCGGCGCACGTCGCGACGAGGAGAAATCGCGCGCCAAGGAGCGCATCTTTTCCTTCCGCAATGCCCAGCATGTGTGGGATCCGAAGAACCAGCGCCCCGAAATGTGGAAGATATTCAACACCCGCATCGCATCGGGTGAATCGATCCGCGTCTTTCCGCTGTCGAACTGGACCGAGCTGGATATCTGGCAGTACATCCTGCAGGAAAGTATCCCGATCGTGCCGCTCTATTTCGCCAAGGAACGGCCGGTGGTGGAACGCGACGGCATGCTGATCCTGCGGGACGACGAGCGCATGAAACTCCGCCCCGACGAGACAGTGGAGAACCGGCTCGTGCGGTTCCGCACGCTTGGCTGCTATCCGCTGACTGGCGCCATCGAATCGGAGGCCGACACGCTGGAAGCCATCGTCGGCGAAATGCTGACGGCACGGACATCCGAACGGCAGGGGCGCCTGATCGACCGCGATGAAGCCGGCTCGATGGAAAAGAAGAAGCGCGAGGGGTACTTTTGACCATGCGCCACATCATGGCAAAGAGCCTCGCCCCCACCGACGGCGTTCGCGACTATCTGGCGGCGCAGGAGAAGAAGTCGCTGCTGCGCTTCCTGACCTGCGGCTCGGTCGATGACGGCAAGTCGACGCTGATCGGGCGCCTGCTGTCCGACACCAAGCAGATTTTCGAGGACCAGCTCGCCGCGCTCGAACGCGATTCGCGCAAGCATGGCACGACGGGCGACGACATCGATTTCGCACTGCTGGTCGACGGCCTCGAGGCCGAGCGTGAGCAAGGCATCACGATCGACGTCGCCTACCGTTTCTTTGCCACGCCGAAGCGCAAATTCATCGTCGCCGACACACCTGGTCACGAGCAATACACCCGCAACATGGCCACCGGCGCCTCGACCGCCGACCTGGCGATCGTGCTGATCGATGCCCGGCAGGGTGTGCTTCGCCAGACAAGGCGACATTCGATCATCGCCTCGCTGCTCGGCATCCGCCACGTCGTGCTGGCCGTCAACAAGATCGATCTTGTCGATTTCGATCAGACGGTTTTCGACCGGATCGTCGAAGACTACGGGCAATTCTCGCGCGATCTCGGCTTCCAGACCATTGTGCCGATCCCGATGTCGGCCCGTTATGGCGATAATGTCAGCCGTCGGTCGGAAAGCATGGAATGGTATTCCGGCCCAACGCTGATCGAGCATCTCGAAACCGTGTCGGTCGACCAAGCGATGGTCGAACTGCCGTTCCGTTTCCCGGTCCAGTATGTCAATCGTCCCAATCTCGACTTTCGCGGCTTTGCCGGCACGGTCGCTTCCGGCTCGGTTGCGCCCGGCGACGAGGTCGTTGTCGCCAAGTCGGGCAAATCCTCGCGCGTCAAGCGGATCGTCTCGTATGGCGGCGATCTCGCCCAGGC
>NZ_RZRR01000701.1:0-3018 GCF_003998555.1 Mesorhizobium sp. M7A.F.Ca.CA.002.09.1.1
GCGCCGGCATTGTTGAAGGCGATGTCGAGCCCGCCGAATTTTTCGACCGCCAGATCGACAAGGGCCTTTGCGTAGGCTTCGTCGCGGACATCGCCGGCAAGCGCGATGGCGATGCCATCGGCATCCGCGATTTCGGCGACAAGCGCGTCGAGCTCGGCCTGGCGGCGGGCGGCGACGATGACCTTGGCGCCTTCCTCCGCGAAGAGTTTTGCCGTGGCGCGGCCGATGCCGGAACTGGCGCCGGTGACGATGGCGATCTTGTTTGCGAGTGCGAACATTTTTGCATCCTTTTCTTCGCGCCGGCTTGACCGGCAGTTGGGATGCTTGGTCGCAGATCGAGGCCAGGCGAGCCACCCGATACCCGCCAAGATGCTGGAAAGCGCCGACGCGCCGGATGCGTCTTTTTCACCACGGCGCAAAACGGCAAGCGCCGTCGCAAACAGCGCAAGGGTGGAAGCGCTGTTTCGCTAGTGATACACCTCGCGCGCCGGGACCGACTGAACGCCGGCCGCCATTCGCGAAGCCTTTTTGGGGCGAGGTTGGGACGTTGAAGAAATATTCGGTATTCGCCATCGCCCGTGAAGCCATGCGCGGCCACAAGGGCTGGGAAGAACAGTGGTCCTCGCCTGAGCCCAGGAAAGAATACGACGTCATCATCGTCGGCGCCGGCGGCCATGGCCTGGCCACCGCCTATTACCTCGCCACGGTTCACGGCATCACCAATGTCGCGGTGCTGGAAAGGGGCTGGCTCGGCGGCGGCAACACAGGCCGCAACACCACCATCATCCGCTCCAACTATCTCTATGACGAGAGCGCCGGCATCTACGACCATGCACTGAAGCTGTGGGATGGGCTGAGCCAGGAGCTCAACTACAACGTCATGTATTCGGCGCGCGGCGTCATGATGCTCGCGCACAATGTGCACGACGTGCAGGTGCTGAAGCGCCACGTGCACGCCAACCGGCTGAACGGTATCGACAATGAGTGGCTGACGCCGGAGCAGGCGAAGGAATTCTGCCCGCCGCTCAACACCTCCAGGGATGCGCGCTATCCGGTGGTCGGTGCGGCGCTGCAGCGGCGCGGCGGCACGGCGCGCCACGATGCGGTTGCCTGGGGCTATGCGCGCGGCGCCTCGGCGCGCGGCGTCCATATCATTCAGAATTGCGAGGTCACCGGGGTCAAGCGGGCGGCCAATGGCGCGGTTTTGGGCGTCGACACGACGCGCGGCTTCATCGGTGCCAAGAAGGTCGGCGTCGTTGCCGCCGGCCATTCCTCAGTGATCATGAACATGGCCGGCGTGCGCATGCCGCTGGAGAGTTATCCATTGCAGGCGCTGGTGTCGGAACCGGTCAAGCCGGTGGTGCCCTGCGTGGTCATGTCGAACACGGTGCACGCCTATATCTCGCAGTCCGACAAGGGCGAGCTGGTGATCGGCGCCGGCACCGACCAGTATGTCTCCTATTCGCAGACCGGCGGCCTGCACATATTGCAGCACACGCTGGACGCCATCTGCGAGATGTTCCCGATCTTCACGCGCATGAAGATGCTGCGCTCGTGGGGCGGCATCGTCGACGTCACGCCCGACCGCTCGCCGATCCTGGCCAAGACGCCGGTGCCCGGGCTTTATGTCAATTGTGGCTGGGGCACGGGCGGCTTCAAGGCGACGCCGGGCTCGGGCCATGTCTTTGCCCACACCATCGCCAAAGACGATCCGCATCCGATCAATGCGCCCTTCACCATCGAGCGCTTCCGCACCGGCCGGCTCATCGACGAGGCGGCGGCGGCGGCGGTGGCGCACTGATGATGGCTGGGATGGCTGTCGCGATGCCGCTGATTCTGGCGGGGGAACACGTGCTGGCGGGGGAACGGGGCATGTTCCATTTTCCGTCGGCTGACGAAGTGGGCACGCAGCCGATCAGCCGCACCGGCAACGAGACCGTCTGGCCGTTTTCGGTCGACGACGGCACGCTGGCCTGCGTCTGGAGCGGCGGCCAGCGGGTGGTGATGTTCTTCGAGGGACGTCCCGAAGGGCTTGACGAAGACGAGACATTCCAGCCGCGTCAAGTCATCGTCACCACCGATCCGATGCAACTCACTCTCGGCAACATGGCGTCGCGCGATCTGTTTCGTCCCGCTGCAAGCGTGGAGGAACGCATCCGGCTCGTCGCGCCGTTCGCGACCCTGGGACAGAAGCTTTGCGATCAACCGGCGGGCGCCCGCGTCGGCCACGGCGAATTGTAGGAACGAACAAATGCTTCTCATCCGCTGCCCCTATTGCGAGGAAGAGCGTCCGGAACTCGAGTTCCGCAACGCCGGCGAGGCGCATATCGCGCGCTCGGCCAATATGGCCGGCGAGAGCGACGACGATTTCGAAAAGTTCTTCTTCATCCGCTCCAACCCCAAGGGCATCATCTATGAGCGGTGGCGGCACATGCATGGCTGCGCGCGTTTCTTCAACGCCGTGCGCGACACCGTCACCGACAGGTTCGTCATGACCTACAAGGCCGGCGAACCCAAACCCTCCAAGCTGCCAGGAGTTGGCAAATGAGCGGCGCGTCGTACCGCATTTCCGGCGCCGGCCGCTTCAGCCAAGCCAAGACCGCGCGTTTCAGCTTCGATGGCCAGTCCTATGCCGGCATCGAGGGCGACACGCTGGCCTCGGCGCTGCTCGCCAATGGCGTCCATCTGGTCGGCCGTTCGTTCAAGTACCACCGTCCGCGCGGCATCCTGTCGGCGGGCGCCGAGGAGCCGAACGCGCTGGTCGAAATCAGGCGCGACGCGGCACGCAAGACGCCGAACGTGCGCGCGACTGTGCAGGAGCTTTATGACGGGCTCGAGGCGCAGTCGCAGAACCGCTGGCCGTCGCTGTCCTTCGACGTCGGTGCGGTCAACGACATCGCGTCGCCGATGTTTTCGGCCGGCTTCTACTACAAGACCTTCATGTGGCCGAAGGCGGCATGGAAGAGCCTGTACGAGCCCAAGATCCGCGCCGCGGCCGGTCTTGGAGTTTCCCCGGAC
>NZ_RZRR01000702.1:0-3017 GCF_003998555.1 Mesorhizobium sp. M7A.F.Ca.CA.002.09.1.1
CCTGAAGAGAAGAGCCACTTCTTCAAACTTTTGCAGCGGCTGGTGAAGGAGGGCATCGCCGTCATCTTCATCACCCATGCGCTGGAAGAGGCGCTTGCCGTCGCCAACCGCATCACGGTCATGCGCGATGGCGAGATCGTCGCGTCCGGCGAGGCCAAGGGCTTCACCCGCGCCTCGATCGTGCAGGCCATGGTCGGCCGCACGCTCACCGAAACGCTGCATGGCGAGGTCAAGCGCACGGCGCGCCCCTATGGCGACAAGGTGCTTTCGGTCGAGAATCTGTCCTGCGCCGGCCTGGTGCGCAACTCTTCCTTCTCGGTGTTTTCAGGCCAGGTCACCGGCATGTTCGGCCTTGTCGGCGCCGGCCGCACCGAAATGGCCAAGGTCGTCGCCGGACTGTTGAAGCGCAACATCTTCCACGGCGGCGAGATCCGCCTGCTCGGCAAGTCGGTGCGCTATCGGGTGCCCAGGCCTGCGGTGCGCGACGGCATCGTCTATGTCACCGAGGATCGCAAGGTCGACGGTTTCTTCGAAACCATGACCGCGGGCGAGAACCTGCAAATGGGTGAACTGACCGAGGGCGCCAATCCCGTCTCCATGGTGTCGCTGGCGCGAGCCAGGCAACTTGCCCGCGAATGGGGCGAACGTCTGAGCCTGCGGCAGACCAGCGACCGAGCCCGGATGATCGAGCTCTCCGGCGGTAACCAGCAAAAGGTCGTGATCGCCAAATCGCTGATTCAGAAGCCGAGGCTGGTGATCTTCGACGAGCCGACACGCGGGGTCGACGTCGGCGCCATCGTCGAGATCCACCAGCTCATCAGCGATCTCGCTGAGCAAGGCATGGCCGTCGTTGTCATCTCGTCCTACCTGCCTGAAATTCTCGCCGTTTCGGATCGCATTCTGGTGGTCAAGCGCGGCCGCGTGGTCGAGGAGATGATGCTTTCGGAGGCCACCGAGGAACGCGTCATGTTCGCCGCGGTTCATTGAGCGGCTCGACAAGAGAGACACTTTTGCCGGCCAAGCCAGGACCAATGTCTGGCCTGCCCTATTGCCTTGCAATCGGTTCCGCGTCTGAATAGGTCAGGGGTCAGATCACCCTGCCCGAGCGGATATGCCCAGCGTCAACCTCAAACTTCTGCAGACGTTCTTGCTTGCCGCCGAAAACGGCAGCTTCCGACGTGCTGCCGAGGAGAGCAACCGTTCGCCATCGGCGGTCTCGATGCAGATTCGCGACCTTGAGGAGCAGATCGGCATCTCGCTGTTCATCCGCACCGCACAGCGTGCCAGCCTGACGCCGGAAGGCCAGATCCTGTTCGAGGAGATCGCCAACGTGATGTCACAGGTGCAGACCAGCCTCGACCGCCTGACGGAGGTCGCCGCTCGTCGCAAGGGCAAAGTGCAGATCGCCTGCGCCCCGACGCTCGCGGCAAGCCGGCTGGGCGATATCCTGGCGACATTCAAGTTGCGCTATCCACGCAGCATCGTCGAGGTCATCGAGAGTCCGCCGCAGGCCGCGCTTGGCCTTTTGCAACAGCAGGAGGTCGAGTTCTACATCGGCCCGGAACTGCCAAACCTGACGGACTTCCAGTTCGAGTCCATCCTCGACGATCCGCTGATGGCCTGCATCCCCACGGAAATATACGGCGGCGAAAAGAAGCTGCTGCTCTCCGACCTGCTGCGCTATCCGCTCATCCTGCTCAACCGCAAGACCGCCGTGCGCGGCCTTGTCGATCGGCTGACGGCGGCGGAAGGCATCGAGTTCAAGCCGCAATACGAGGTCGAAAGCGCACAGACGGCGGTGGCACTGGTGTGTTCGGGACTTGGCGTCTGCGTGGTGCCCGGCATCGCCATTTCGCGCAATGACGAGCGTATGCGGGTGGTGCCGATCGACCATCGCGACGCCCACCGCTCGGTCGGCATCATCACCGCGCGGGGCTATGTGCACCACTCCTTCTCCGAACAGCTGATGAACCTCATCCGCACCAATTTGCGCGAACTTGCAAACTGAGCGTCGCGCCTTCGGACAGGCACCTTGCACGAGCGCCGAGAATGGTGCGCTGGGAATGCCGCCATTGGCAGCCCGGCCTCACCTGAATATCAGCGCACCCTCAGTCGGTCTGGATCCAGATCGACTTGGTCTCCAGATATTCATGCAGATGTTCGATGCCGCCCTCGCGGCCGTAGCCGGACATCTTCATGCCGCCGAACGGCACCGCCGGGTCGATGGCGTGGTACATGTTGACCCATACCGAGCCGGCCTTGATGCGGCGGGCGAGCTTGTGGGCGGTGCCAAGATGACTGGTGCAAATGCCGGCCGCCAGGCCATAGGGCGTCGCATTGGCCCGCGCCACGGCTTCGTCGAGCGTGTCGAACGGCATCGCCGAAATCACCGGACCAAAGATCTCTTCACGCGCGATGGTCATCTTGTCCGACACCGCACCGAAGACAGTCGGCGCGATGAAATTGCCGCCGTCGTAGGGCCCGCCGGTCAGTCGCGAGCCGCCCGCCATCAGTTCCGCGCCTTCGTCGCGGCCGGCCTTGATATAGCCCACCACCTTGCCGGCCTGCCTGGCATTGACGAGCGGGCCGATTTCGGTTTCCGCCTCGATGCCATGGCCGATGCGAAGCCTGCCGGTAAACTCGGCGACCCGGCGCACGAATTCGTCATGGATTTCGCGGGCCACGAAAAGCCGCGAACCGGCGATGCAGATCTGGCCCGAATGCACGAACACAGCCATCGCGGCGACAGGAACCGCCTTGTCGATGTCGGCATCGCGGCAGACGATGATCGGCGATTTGCCGCCGAGCTCCAGGGAAACGCGCTTGAGGTTGGTCACGCCCGCCCGCGCGATGGCCTGGCCGGTCAGCGTCGAGCCGGTGAAGACGATCTTGTTGACGTCGGGATGTTCAGCGAGCCGCGCCCCGGCCTCTGTCCCGGTGCCGGTGACGACGTTGACGACGCCGTCGGGAACGCCGGCCTCCTGCATCAGCCTGGCGATCAGCAGCGGCGTCAACGA
>NZ_RZRR01000703.1:0-3013 GCF_003998555.1 Mesorhizobium sp. M7A.F.Ca.CA.002.09.1.1
GGATCAGGAAGTCGACATCGATGATGCCCTTTTCCACGTCGAGCGCGCGGATGGTGTAGACGCGCGCCACTGGGCGCCGGTCGTCGGTGGGCCAGACCGGTAAGCCATTGCCGCCCAGCACCGGCCACAGCGGATCGGGGACGTCCCTGGTCGGAAACAGCATGCGGATATGCATGCCGCCGAACTTGGCGAAGCGCGAGAGGTTCTCGCCGGTCAGACGAATGCGGCGCATATTCGGAGTGAGGTCGCGAACATCGGTCACCACCATCTCGCGGAACTGGGCGAGGCTGGTTTCGCCTGAGAGATCGCCGGTCCAGACGATCTCGGGGTTTTCCTCCTTGGCGTAGACCTGTACGGCTGTGGCGAGCAGGTCCTTGATACGGGCGAGCCCGTCGCGGTCGGCAGCATTGGCCCGCATCACCAGCCGCTCCATGTCGAACGAGGCGCCGCCGAAGGCAAAGCGGAAATCGATGCGCTGTCCCTGATGCGAAGCATCGGCCTCGAAGCTCCGCAGCCTGTCGGAGATGCTGTCCATGTAGTCCGGCAGACGCCGCAGGTTGAGCCGTGCCTCGCAGGCCAGTTCACGCACCGATGCTTCGTTCATTGTCAGCCTCCGATCCTGCCGGTGAGGCCCACCTTGAAGGTGCGGCCCTTGCCCTGTTCTGTTGCCGCCGAGGTCGACCATGCGCTTTGCGGATCGGTGTAGGCGGTGTTGAAGATGTTATCGACGCCGAAATCGAGCTTGAGGTTGTCGTTGACGCGCCAGTTGGCGAAGACATTGACCAGATCGAAACCGTCATCGACGACCGGCACGGCGTTGGGATTGGTGCGGCTGGTGCGGGTGATCTTGCCGACGCTGAGATATTGCGCGCCGACGGTGAGCTGGTCCTCCAGCATGCGGAAGCCGATCGTGGCCGAGAAGCGGTCGAGCGGCGTGTTGTTCAACGCCTGGCCGGAATAGACGCCGCTGACGACCTTGGCGTCGATCAGCGCGCCGGAGAGGTTCACGAAACCCCAGCCATAATCATAAACCATCTCGGCCTCTACGCCCTTCAGGCGTGCGTCGCCGATGTTGATTGCCGTGCGCGGCAGCACGGTGAGGTCGACGTCGATGTAATCCTCGACGTCAGTGTGGAAAACGTTGACCTTGGCGCGCAGCCGATCACCCGCCGTCAGCACATCGTCATATTTCACGTTGACGCCGGCCTCCCAGTTCTTTGCCGTCTCGGGCTGCAGCAGAAGATTGGGCCGATATGTATCACCGCCGCCATGCGCGCCGCCGCCACGGAAGACATCCTGCAGACCCGGCGCCCGGTAGCCTTCGGAATAGGTGCCATAGAGCTGGAAGCCATCGAATGGCGTGACGCCGACGGTGAGGCGCGGCGACCAACGATCGCCGGAGATCGAGGCTTCCTGCGGTGACGGGATGCGCGTCTCGCCATCGAGCTGGTAGCCGTCATAGCGCATCGCCGCGATGACCTGCAGCCAATCCCCGTAATCGCCCTGCCACTGCAGGAAGCCGCCATAACCCTGCTGTTGGCCAGCGCCGAAATGCGCCGCTTCCGAGGAGGCCTCGAGATAGTAGTAGTCGAGTCCGTAGGTCAGCGTATGTGCTAGTCCCCAGACGTCGAAACGCGAGGAGTTCTTCACATTGAAACCTGTCGTGGCCACGTCGTAGAAGCGGAAATTGCCGATCGCCGAGGTCGGCCAGACCTGCGTCTGCTCGGCGCGGGTGCGGTTGTGATAGGCATTGGCGCTGAAGTCGATCAGCGCGTTGTCGTCGGGCTTCCAGGTGTAAGCGGCGGTGTAGGTCTGGTTGGTGGTGTCGGTGTCATAGCGGCTCAGGGTCGGCGAGGTCGAGCCGCTCGATCCGGTGATCTGGTCGTTGTAGCGCTGCAGGATGGCGCCGAGCTTCAGCTCATGGCCATCGGCCGGCCGCAACGTCGCCTTCAGATAGCCGCTGGTCACCCGCTCGCCGGTCCATGGCACGGTGTCGCCATTGCCATCGGTGTAGCTGTCGCGGTCGCGGTAGATGAGGTTGCCGATGATATCGGCATCGTCGCTGAAGCGGTAGGCACCGGTGGTGCTGGTGGTGAAGCCGTCGCCATTGTCCTCGTAGCCGAGCTTCTCGCTCAGCGCCCAGCGCTCATCCTTCTTGAGGAAATCGCCGGCATCCTTGGTCTCGAAGGAGACGACGCCGCCGATGCCGCCGGAACCATAGGCATTCGAGACCGGACCGCGAATGACGGTGGCTTCCTTGATCAGGTCGGGTTCGACATAGAACGAGCCAGAGCCATGACCGACGCGCCAGTAGTCCTGGCGGGCGCCGTCGAGGGTGACGACGACGCGGCCATATTGCTCCAGGCCGCGGATGTTGATGGCGGTTGCGGGATCGTCGCCATTCATCGAGGCAGCGACGCCCGGTGTGGTGCGGAAGATGTCGGCGGCTGTGTCGGGCTGGATGCGGTCGAGTTCGTCCTGATCGACGGCGCTGATGGCGGCCATCGATTCGATCACCGCCGTTTTGATCATCGTTGCCGAGATGGTGATCACGTCGAGCATCGTCGCCGGCTGGTTCTGCGCGACACTGGCCGGCGCCAGGCGGCCGGTCTTGGCGGCGGCCTTTTTCTCCCGGTCCTGTTCCTGCGCGCTGGCAAGAGGCACGGCGCAGAGGCCGAGCACGAAGGCGAGCGCCGTGCTCGCCATCGATGTCGTGTTTGTTGTCGTTGTCATGCAGCCCCCAAGCAAAAGCAAAACTGCTGGCGGTGGCTGAGCGGCCTTGGCTGGCATTATTGAAAATCCCTCAACCAGTCAGGTCAGGGCATGGGTCACATATTTAAACATGATGACATAAGTCAACTTTAAATTTATAGCCGACCATCCTCGAGAAGCATCTGGCACGGGAACAGCGGCATGGTTGGCAGTTTAGGCGAAGGCAAGACGACCCACTGGTCGCAACCGGGCAGGATCGCGGCGGTGCTGCTTCTGGCACTGGCGGTGCTGGCGCCCTTCT
>NZ_RZRR01000704.1:0-3004 GCF_003998555.1 Mesorhizobium sp. M7A.F.Ca.CA.002.09.1.1
ATTCTGCCGTCTGGTCGCTCGGCTTTTTGCCAATGTCGCAAACAGGCTTCAATCGTGCTGCTGCTCCGCCCTATAGTCCGCCCGCTTTATCACTTTGGAGTCGCGGGCAATGGCAGAGTTTCCGAAAAAGGCGAGGGTCGTCATCGTCGGCCTGGGCGGTATTGTCGGCGCATCGATCGCCCATCACCTGATCGAACGCGGCTGGGATGACATTGTCGGCATCGACAAATCAGGTATCCCGACCGATATCGGCTCGACGGCGCACGCCTCCGACTTCTGCTACACCACCAGCCACGATTTCCTGTCGTGCTGGACGACGCTCTACTCCATCGATTTCTACGAGAAGATGGGTCATTACGCGCGTATCGGCGGCCTCGAGGTCGCGCGTGTCGGCGACGACAGCCGAATGGAAGAAATCAAGCGCAAGATCGCCTCGGCCAAGGCGTTTGGCACGCGCGCGCGCCTGATCGAGCCGGCCGAGATCAAGGAAAAATTTCCGCTCATCGAAGAAGCGATTGTTCAAGGTGGTCTTTGGGATCCCGATGCCGGTCTGGTCATCCCGCGTTCGCAGACGGTCGCCGGCAAGCTGGTCGACCAGGCGGAAGCGTCGGGCAAGCTCAAATCCTTCGCCAACACATCGGCCCGGTCGCTGGTCGTCAAGGACGGCCGCATATCAGGCGTGGTAACGGACCGCGGCACCATCGAGGCCGACTATGTCGTCGTCTGCGCCGGGATTTGGGGCCGGCTGATAGCGGAAATGGTCGGCGAAGACCTGCCGGTCATGCCGATCGACCATCCGCTGACCTTCTTCGGCCCCTACAACGAGTTCGCCGGCACCGGCAAGGAGATCGGCTGGCCGCTGCTGCGCGACCAGGGCAACTCGGCCTATATGCGCGACACCGGTGATCCCAAGACCGCCGAGGGCGGGCAGATCGAATGGGGTTATTACGAAGAGACCAATCCGCGCCTTTGCCACCCGCGCGACCTGCTGGAGAAGGACCAGGCGCGGCTTTCGCCGTCGCAACGCGATCTCGACATGGAACAGATCCTGGCGCCGCTCGAACGCGCCATGGAACTGACGCCGATCCTCGGCGAACTCGGCTATAATGAGAGCCATTCGTTCAATGGACTTCTCCAGGTAACCGCGGACGGCGGCCCGTCGATGGGCGAAAGCCAGAAGGTGCGGGGTCTGTGGTATGCCGTTGCCATCTGGGTCAAGGATGGTCCCGGCATGGGCAAGCTGATCGCCGACTGGATGACCGACGGCCGCACCGCAATCGATCACCATGCCATCGACTATGCACGGTTCTATCCGCACCAGACCAAGGAGCAGTTCATCTGGGACCGCTGCACCGAGACGGCGATGAAGGTCTACAATCCGGCGGTGCATCCGCGCGAGCCGTTCTCCAAGGCCCGCAATATCCGGCGCTCGCCGTTCTGGGAACGCGAGAAGGAACTCGGCGGCTATTTCATGGAACTCGGCGGCTGGGAGCGCGCCCACGGCTATGCCGCCAACGAGCATCTCCTGGAGAAATACGGCAACCGGGTGCCGGTGCGTGAGAACGAATGGGACAACCGCCATTTCTGGCGCGTCTCCAATGCCGAACATCTCGCCATGAGCGAGGATTGCGGCATCGTCAACCTGTCGCATTTCGCCATGTACGACATCGAAGGTCCAGACCATGTCGCGCTGCTGGAATGGTTGTGCGCAGCCAAGATTGGCGGCGACAACAACATCGGCAAGGGCATCTACACCCACTTCCTCGACGAGGAAGGCATGGTGCGGGCCGACTTTACCGTTATTCGCATGGCCGACCGCTGTCGTTTGATCGACGGCGCGGATGCTGGCCCGCGCGATTTCCAGTACATGCGCCGCACGGCACAGGACAAAGGTTTCGACGTCACCATCACCGACGTGACCGAGAAGTTCGTCACCATCGGCATCTGGGGACCGAACGCCCGGGCGACCTTGCAGAAGGTGGTCGAAAACCCGGACGGGCTCTCTGTTGAGAACTTCCCATTCGCGGCGATCAAGCCGGTCCGGATCGGCGGCAAGGACGTCACCGCTTTCCGCATCTCCTATGTCGGCGAGCAGGGCTGGGAACTGCATATGCGCTACGAGGACGGTCTCGCTGTGTGGGACGCGCTGCGCTCGACCGGCGTGATGCCTTTCGGCGTGGAGACCTATGCCAACACGCGCCGCATGGAAAAGAGCCTGCGCCTGCAGAACGCCGACCTTCTGACCGAGTACAATCTGCTCGAAGCGGATCTCGCTCGTCCAAAGGTCAAGGAGAACGATTTCTGCGGCAAGGCGAAGCACGTCGAATACCGCGCCCGCGAGCACCAGCCGGCCATGCTGTGCACGCTGGTGATGACCGAGAATGTCGATTCCAAAGGCGTTGCCCGCTATCCCGTCGGCACCATGCCGGTGATGGATCCGAAGACCGGCGAGACGCTGGTCGACGAACTCGGCCGGCGGTCCTTCACCACCTCGATGGCCTATGGCCCGACCATCGGCAAGAATATCGGTCTTGCCTATCTGCCGTGGGCGTACGCCCAGGAAGGCCGCAAGCTCACGATCGAGTATTTCGGTGAGACATATCCGGTCGAAGTGGCGGCTGTCGGCTACAAGCCGCTCTACGATCCGGAGAATTTGAAGCCGCGCAGCTGATTGCTAGCCGGCGCAAAGGGCATGAAGGCAAAAGCCTGGCCATCGGCCGGGCTTTTCTCTTTTTAAGCCGACGGTTTTCGCTTACCTTCGCGGCATGTCTGCTTTTGCCTGCGCAAGACATTTCCTTTCAGGCTGCGCCGCGTTCGCACTGACGCTCTGGTTGACGCCCGCGGCCCAAGCTGACGAGCCCGTCGATGTCGAGCTGGTGCTGGCCGTCGATGTCTCGCTGTCGATGTCTCCGGACGAACTCGAGATCCAGCGTCACGGCTACGCCGCGGCACTGACGCACGACAATGTGCTGCAGGCCATTGCCGATGGCGCTTATGGCAAGAT
>NZ_RZRR01000705.1:0-3003 GCF_003998555.1 Mesorhizobium sp. M7A.F.Ca.CA.002.09.1.1
GCAGAAGACGCTGCACGGCTTTCGCTGGCTGCGCCATATGCGCGCCGCCGGCACGGAGCTTGCCGCTGCCAATGCCCGCGCCCTGGTCTCCGATTGGATCACCATGCGTGGCAGCCATATTTCCGGCATCGCCTGGGAGCCCGGCACGACGGCCAAGCGCATCATCGCCTGGTTGCAGCACTCCTCGGTCGTATTGCAGGGCGCCGAGTTCCCTTTCTACCGCGCCTTCCTGAAGTCGGTTGCCATGCAGATCCGCTATCTCAGGTCGATGGCGCGCGAAATGCCCGACGGCAAGGACAGGCTGCGGGCCCGCATCGCGCTCGCCTTCGCTGCCTTGTCCCTGCCGGCGCCGGCATCGGCGCTGCGTGGCGCGACCCGCAACCTTGCCGAGGAACTCGACCGCCAGATCCTCGCCGATGGCGGGCACATTTCGCGCAATCCGATGGTCGTCCTGGAAATCCTCGCCGACCTTCTGCCGCTGCGCCAGACCTATGCCAACCAGGCGGAAACGCCGCCGCAGGCGCTGATCGGCGCCATCGACCGCATGCTGCCGGCGCTGCGCTTCTTCCGCCATCAGGATGGCAGCCTCGCCCGCTTCAACGGCATGGGCGCCACCATCCACGACCGCATCGCCACCATCCTGCGCCACGACGACACCGCTGGCGCGCCGCTGCTGCATGCGCCGCATTCCGGCTATGAGCGCCTGTCTATGGGCGGCACCACGGTCATCGCCGACACCGGCCCGCCGCCGCCGGTCGACGTGTCCAATGCCGCACATGCCAGCTGCCTTGCCTTCGAACTGTCGTCCGGGCGCCAGCACTACATCGTCAATGCCGGCATCGACACCTACGGCGCGGCTGAATTCCGGCCGCTGGCGCGCGCCACCGCCGCGCACTCGACCGCCACCATCAACGACACCTCGTCGGCGCGCTTCAGCCACTCGTTGCGCGTCAACGACCTGCTCGGTTCGCCGTTGATCGGCGGCCCGCAGCATGTGCAGTGCAAGCGCACCGATCAGAAAGGCGTTCAGGGTTTCATCGCCCGCCATGACGGCTATGTCGCGCGCTTTGGTTTCCTGCATGAGCGCGAGCTGAAGCTGTCGTCGAACGGCAATGTGCTGGCCGGCCGGGACCGCTTCCAGCGCCCCGGCAGTGCCGCGATCCGCAACAATGGCCGCGACTTCGTCACCGTCCGCTTCCACGTTCATCCCGATGTCAACCTTTTGCAGGACGAGCATGACCGCCTGGTGCTGGCCGCCGATCAGGCCGACACCTGGGTGTTCACATCGGCCGAAGTGGTGCCGGAGGTCGAGGAATCGATCTATTTCGCCGGTCTTGGCGGCCCGCGCCGCAGCCGCCAGATCGTGCTTGCCTTCAAGGCCTCGGAAATCGCCGAAGTCCACTGGCAGCTGACCCGCACCAGCATCGCCGGTTATCCGGAAAACAACTGACCTACCTGACCGCCGGTTTGATTTCCGCGCGGCATGTGCTACGGGCGCGGGCATCCACCACACCAGTCGTGAAAGGCCGCCAGCCCATGGCCGTCGCCGCCAAGAACATTCCCGCACCAGACCTGGTTCCCGTGCGCCGCGCCCTGCTCTCCGTTTTCGACAAAACCGGCCTCATCGATTTCGCCAAGGCGCTGGCAGCCGCAGGCGTCGAGCTGGTCTCGACCGGCGGCACGGCAAAGGCGATCTCTGACGCGGGCCTTCCGGTGCGCGACGTCTCCGAGCTCACCGGCTTTCCCGAGATCATGGATGGCCGCGTCAAGACCTTGCATCCCGGCGTGCATGGCGCGCTGCTTGGCGTGCGCGACGATCCGGAGCATTCAGCGGCAATGCGCAAATACGGCATCGAGCCGATCGATCTCGTCGTCTCCAATCTCTATCCGTTCGAGGAGGTCCGCCGCTCCGGCGCCGACTACGCATCGATCGTCGAGAACATCGACATTGGCGGCCCGGCCATGATCCGCGCCTCGGCCAAGAACCACGCCTATGTCGCCATCGTCACCGATCCCGGCGACTATGCCTCGGTGCTGAACGCGCTGGAGATGAACATCGGCTCGCTGTCGCTGGATTTCCGCAAGAAGCTGGCCGCCAAGGCCTTCGCCCGCACCGCCAGCTATGACGCGGCGATCTCCGGCTGGTTCGCCGAAGCGCTCGAGATCGAACACCCGACGTGGCGTGCCTTTGGCGGCAGGCTGGTCGAGGTGATGCGCTATGGCGAGAACCCGCATCAGAGCGCCGGCTTCTATATCGATGGCGACAAGCGGCCGGGCGTCGCCACGGCGCGTCAGTTGCAGGGCAAGCAGCTGTCCTACAACAACATCAACGACACCGACGCCGCCTTCGAGCTGGTCGGCGAGTTCGATCCGGCGCGTTCCGCCGCCGTCGCCATCATCAAGCACGCCAACCCGTGCGGCGTTGCCGAAGGCACCTCGCTGAAAGCCGCCTACGCCAAGGCGCTCGCCTGCGACCCGGTTTCGGCCTTCGGCGGCATCGTCGCGGTCAACCGCACCCTCGACGCCGAGGCGGCGGAAGAGATCGTAAAAACCTTCACCGAAGTCATCATAGCGCCCGGCGCCACTGACGAGGCAGCGGCCATCGTCGCGGCGAAGAAGAATTTGCGCCTGCTGGTCACCGGTGGGCTGCCGGATCCGCGCACGCCGGGCACGACGGTCAAATCCGTCGCCGGCGGTCTGCTCATCCAGGGCCGGGACAACGCTGTCGTCGACGACCTCGAACTGAAAGTGGTGACCAAGAGGGCGCCGACGCCGGTCGAAATGGCCGACCTGAAATTCGCCTTCCGCATCGCCAAGCACGTCAAGTCCAACGCCATCGTCTACGTCAGGGACGGCGCCACCGTCGGCATCGGCGCCGGCCAGATGAGCCGGGTCGACTCCTCACGCATCGCTGCCCGCAAGGCACTCGACGCCGCCGAGGCCGCCGGCCTTGCCGAACCGCTGACCAAGGGCTCGGTCGTCGCCTCCGACGCCTTCTTCCCC
>NZ_RZRR01000706.1:0-2999 GCF_003998555.1 Mesorhizobium sp. M7A.F.Ca.CA.002.09.1.1
GTGCATGGACGATGGTGGCGAGGCGCGCGCCCTTGGCGACGCGGTCGCCGGGCTTCACGTCGTAGAGCACGGCACCGGCCCGTGGCGCCGGCATCATGTCGATGTTTTCCAATGGCGCCACGAAGCCGGTGAAAGGACCCGGCGCGGGCAGGGCGCTGTCGGCGATCACGCCGCGCGCCACCAGCAGCCGGTAGAGGCCGTCGGCGTCGGCGGCGGCCAAAGCACCATCGACATCGAGGATGCCGCGATATTCGACGGTGGTGGCGACGCGACGGTCGAGCTTGGCCACATCGGCGGGGACGTTCTGATAGGGCATGATCGAGGCGCCCTCGAAGGTGCCGTCGGTGTCTTCGCTCCACAGCACGACCGCGTCGACGCCCATGGCCGCGGCGCAATCGGCCATATCAGGCCACAGGCTTGTGTGGACGTAGAGATAGGCGAGGCCCTCGTCATCGCAGTGCAGGTCGAGCACGATGTCGTGGCCGAGCGAGAGCTGCACCAGCCGCGTCTTCAGCCGCTGGTCGACGCTGCCAAGGGTGGTGTCGGGCAAGAGCGCTGTGTCGGGCGCCGCGAGCAGCGGAAAGCCGCGGTTGAAATTGGTGCGCGTGCCGAGATGGAAGCGGCCCTGATGCTCGCCGAAATGATATTGCGCCCGGCCGATCGGATTGGCCCAGGGCACGATGGTGAGATTGCCCTTGATGCGGCCTTCGGCTTCAGCCTTGTTGAGCATCGGCATCAGCGCGTCGATGGCGACGACACCCGGCAACTCGCCGGCATGGAGTGCCGCCTGCAGATAGGCCGAAGGAGCAGCCTTGTCGGAACCAGTGAAGCGGAACAGCGGGAATTCGTAGGAAACCCCTTCGCTTTCGCCGGCGATGCGTTCGATCGATTTCTGCATGACTTCCTCCATCAGGAGCGAGAGACATGCGATTTGAAGGCGCCGATGTCGATTGGTCCAGCCTGCCGCGCTATGGGCGCAAGAGACTATTCAGCCGGAAGCGGGATGACCGGCGCGCGCCGGTCCAGCGCCTGCGACAGCACAGCGGCGGTGACCGCCAAAACAGCGAGTGCTGCGCCGACCAGCGGCAAATTGGCATAGGAAACACCGGCGGACAGGGCCACGCCGCCTATCCAGGCGCCGCTGGCATTGCCGATATTGAAGGCGCCCTGGTTCAGCGTGGCGGCGAGGTTCGGTCCCTCGGAGGCCGCCTCGACGACCCGGATCTGCAACGGCGGCACGACGACGAAGATGAGCAGGCCCCACAGGAAGACGATGCCGATGGCAACGCTGGCGATTGCGCCGAACTGCCTGAATCCAACGAAAAGCAGGGCCATCAGCAGCAGGGTGCCGATCACTGTCGGCATCAGTTTCCAGTCGGCCAGTCTGCCGCCGATAATGTTGCCGATGGTCATGCCCGCGCCGAACAGCAGCAGAACCCACGTGACTGCCGAGGTCGACAAGCCCGATACCTCGGTGAGGTAGGGTTTGATGTAGGTGAAGACGGTGAACAGGCTTGCGGAGGTCAGCGCCGCGATCAGCATGGCCAGCCAGACCTGCAGCTTGCCCAGCACGCGCAGCTCGCCGCGCAGGCCGCCACCGCTTGGCTCGGCGACATCGGACGGCACCAACCAGGCGATCGCTGCCACCGAGATCAGGCCGATACCGACCACGGCAACGAAGGTGGAGCGCCAGCCGAACGCTTCGCCAAGTGCGGTTCCGGCGGGAACACCCAGGATGTTGGACAGCGTCAGCCCGGCGAACATCAGCGCGATAGCGCTGGCGCGCTTGTTGCGCGGCACCAGGCTGGCGGCAACGACCGAGCCGATGCCGAAGAAGGCGCCGTGGCCGAAAGCGGTGAAGACACGCGCGGCCATCAGCGTCCAGTAGTTGGGCGAGATGGCGCAAAACAGATTGCCGACGACGAACAGCACGGCCAGCCCGACCAGCACCGGCTTGCGCGGCAAATGCGCAGTGGCCATGGCGACGATCGGGGCGCCGAAGACGACGCCCAGCGCATATCCGGTAACCAGCAGGCCCGCCGCGGGGATCGACACGCCGAGGTCGGCGGCGACCTCAGGCAGCAAGCCCATGATGACGAATTCGGTGGTGCCGATGCAGAAGGACGCAATGGCAAGCGCAAGGATCGGCAAGGGCATGGTGCGTCCAGACTGAATCGGTTCAATTCCAGACTGCGCGAAGCACGCCACCGTGCGCAAGCTGCATTGCTGCATTGCAGCGATGCAGAAAAGGAAGAGCTTTAAAATGGGTCTTCAACGGGCTGTCACGCCAGCGGCTTCAGCTCCTGGGCAATGGTGGGCAGCAACTCCGAAACATTGGGATGGATGTGCACGGCACGCGCCAGCGTGTCGACGGGCGCCTTGGCGTACATCAGGTCGAGCACACAATGGATAGCCTCGTCGCCGCCGGGGCCGAGCACCGAGCAGCCGAGGATCTCCCTGGTGTCGGCATCGACCAGGATTTTCATGAAACCCTGCGTCTCGCCCTTTTCGATAGCGCGGCCGACGCGGGTCATCGGCCGCTGGCCGACCAGCGCGCGACGGCCGGATTTCTTCACTGCGGCCTCGGTCATGCCGCAGCGGCCAAGCGGCGGGTCGATGTAGAGCGCATAGGCTTCGATCCGGTCGCTGACCCTCCGCGGATCGTTGTCGAGCAAATTGGCGGCGACGATCTCGTAGTCGTTGTAGGAGGTGTGGGTGAAGGCGCCCCTGCCGTTGCAGTCGCCCATCGCCCAGATGCCGGGCACGCTGGTGCGCAGCTGGTCGTCGACGGTGACAAAACCGCGCTTGTCGACCTCGACGCCGGCCCTTTCCAGGCCGAGATCGTCGGTGTTGGGGGTGCGCCCCAGCGCCAGCAGCACATGCGAGCCGACCGCCGGTGGCTTGCCGGCGGAGAAGGTCACGGCGATGTCGTCACCCTGTCTGGCGAAGGCAATGTCGTCGGCGCCGACATGGACCGCGATGCCTTCGTTTTCGAGGAT
>NZ_RZRR01000707.1:0-2998 GCF_003998555.1 Mesorhizobium sp. M7A.F.Ca.CA.002.09.1.1
ACGCGGGCGCGCATCGAAGCCGCCCTGCGTTCCTCGGACTATCAGCCGAACCTTTTCGCCCGCAATCTCAACCGCAAGCGCACCCGCAACATCGGCATCGTCGTGCCGACGATCACCGATCCTTTCTACGCCGAGATGGTCAGCCGCATCGAATTTCGTTGCCGCGACGAAGGCTACTGGCCGATCGTCATTTCCTCGCATGGCTCGACGAAGCTGGAGGCGGAGTCGGTCAGGACGCTGCTGTCGCTGAAGGTGGCCGGCGCGATCATCGCCCCGCTCGGCCTTGCCTCCGACCGCAGCGTCTTCGACAAGCTCGGGCAGGACATTCCGATCGTCTATTTCGACACCTATATCGAGGGCGATACGCCGTTCGTCGGCAACGACAACCGGCAGAGCGTGTCGACCATCGTCGACTATCTCTGTCGCTCGGGCGAACCGCCGGTCTATCTCGACATTCCGCATGTCAACCACAACTCCGGCGAACGCCAGGAGAGCTACATCGTCGCGATGGAGACCGCCGGCTTCAAGCCGGCCGTCATCGAGGCCGCGCGCGATTACACCTGGGACTTCGAACGCATCGGCTACGAGCAGACGGAAAAAATGCTGGAGGCCGGGACCTTGCCCGGCCGCACCATCCTGTGCGCCAACGATCGTCTCGCCTTTGGCGTAATGGCGGCCGCGTACTCGCGCGGCCTGAAGGTCGGCCGCAGGCCCGATTGCGATCTGCGCGTTGCCGCCCACGACGACCATCCGCTGAGCCGCTACACCTGTCCGGCGCTGACCACCATGGCGCAGGATTTCACCGCCATGGCCGGCCGCAGCGTCGAGATCCTGCTGGCCCTGCTGGACGAGGCCGATCCGCCGAAGCAGGGCATGGCGCGCACCGTCAAGCTCGGTGCCAACCTGGTGATGCGTCAGTCGGCCTAACCGGTCGACGTCGATCCCTCGAAGTGGCGCCAGGCCGTCACCCCCTCGACCACCGCTTGCCGGGCGGCGGGAATATGGCGTCCCATCGAGACGAAGCCATGGATCTGGCCCGGCCATTGCCGCAGGATCATAGGCACGCCCGCGGCCTGCAGGCGCGCCGCATAGGCTGCCCCTTCGTCGGCCAGGATGTCACAGCCCGCAAGCGCCACGAATGCTGGCGCGACGCCGGCAAGATCAGGCGCCAGCAAGGGCGAGACGCGCCAGTCCATGATATTGTCGGGCGTTCGCACATAATGGTCGCGGAACCATGCCATGGTCGTCGCGGTAAGGCCGAAGCCGTCGCCGAAACGCCGGTAGCTGTCCGATGTCTGCCGCGCGTCGGTGTTGGGATAGATCAGGATCTGCGTCGCAAGTGGTGGAGCGAGCCCATCGCGTGCGAGCAGCGCCAGCACTGCGGCAAGATTGCCGCCGGCGCTGTCGCCGGCAACACCAATGCGCACCTTGTCGATGCCCAGGTCGACGGCATTCTCGGCCATGAAGCGAAGTGTCGCCAGGCAATCCTCGAGCCCGGCGGGAAATTTGTGCTCCGGGGCCAGGCGATAGTCGGGGCAGACAATGACGGCGTTGCCGAGATTGGCCATCAGGCGGCAGATCTCGTCATGTGAATCGAGATTGCCGATGACCCAGCCGCCGCCATGCAGATAGAGCAGCGCCGGCGCCCCGCTCGGCAGTGCGTCGATGCCGCGATGGATGCGGACAGCGATGGGGCCGTTCGGCCCGTCGATCTGCTGTTCAAAGGTCGTCGCGACCGGCTCATGCTCACCTTGCAGCGTCGGGAACGAGGCGTTGTAGGCAGCTCGCGCCGCCGCCACGCTGCCGGTCTCGAATGGCTTGCCGCCGGCTGCACGAGCCATGTCGAGGACGCGCAGCGCATCCGGATCGAGCGTCATGATCATACCCTCAGGCCAGCAGATCGCTCGCCTCTTCCTCGGTCAGCAGGGCCGGCTGGACGACATCGCCCGCGATGGCGACCGAGCCCTGTGTTTCACCGGAGCGCAGGATAGCCTCCATGATCTCCAGCACATGCAGCGCCAGATTGCCGGAGGCGCGTGGCGTGTTGCCGGTCTGAAGCGAGCGCACCAGATCGGCGACGCCGAGCATGCGGTAATTGGCGCGATCGGGCGCCGCATAAGGCCAGTTGCGGGCGCCATAGAGTTCGCCTTCGCTGGCGAAATCCCTCCAGTCGGTGCCGCGTTTCGACAGCGACACGGTGCCGCCGAACGTGTCGGGGTCGGGCAGGCGCAGCGAGCCTTCCGTGCCGTGCAGTTCGATCGGATGGTTGGAGTGGCGAAAGACATCCCACGAGGCGCCGAAGGTGACGGTTGCGCCGGAGCGGAACTCCAGCAGCGACAGCACATTGGTCGGCGTGCCGACCTTGAATGTGGTGTTCTTGAATGGCCCTTCGGCAGTGATCAGCCGCTCCTCCTGGCCGCGCGTCGCCATCGCCATGACGCGTTCGACCGGGCCGAGCAGATTGACCAGCATGGTCAGATAGTAGGGGCCCATGTCGAACACCGGGCCACCGCCTGGCTGGTAGTAGAACTGCGGGTTGGGGTGCCAGTGCTCCATGCCGCGGCCCATCATGAAGGCGGTGCCGGTGACCGGGCGGCCGATGGCGCCGTCATCCATCAGCCGGCGGGCGCGGCGTCCGGCTGCACCAAGGAAGGTGTCGGGCGCCGAGCCGAGCAGCAGCCCGCGCGACCGCGCCTCGTCGACCAGGCGCCGTCCATCGGCGGCCGAGGTGGCGAGCGGCTTTTCGGTGAAGACGTGCTTGCCGGCCGAAAGGGCGGCAAACGAAATGTCGAAATGCGCCGCCGGAATGGTCAGGTTGAGGACGAGATCGATCTCGGGGTCGGCCAGCAGTGCATCGACGCCGAGTGCCCGTATGCCATATTCCTTCGCCCGCAGCGCCGTCATGTCGGCCGAGATATCGGCGCAGGCGCGCAACTCGATGCCGCCGAAGAGAGCGGCATTGCGCAGATAGGTCATCGAGATATTGCCGCATCCGATG
>NZ_RZRR01000708.1:0-2998 GCF_003998555.1 Mesorhizobium sp. M7A.F.Ca.CA.002.09.1.1
CCTGTTCTGGTTCTTCGGTGGTGAACAATTAGGTACGGTTTTCGGATTGCCGCCCGCCGCGGCCGGCGCGCCGCCCATCATCGGCATCGCCATCCTCGTATCGAAGCCGTTCCTCTGGTTCTATCTCTATTTCGCGTTCTGCGTGCTCGTCTTCTACGCATTCTGGAGCTGGTATTCGCCGCATCCATGGCAACGCTGGTCGATCCTGATGACCGCGGTCATCCTGTTCTTCATCTATTTCAATGTGCAGGTCAGCGTCGCCGTCAACGCCTGGTATGGGCCTTTCTTCGACTATGTGCAGGGGCTGATGTCGGGGACTGGAAAGTCGACCAACAGCGAATTTTATATCGGATTGGCTGATTTTTCGTGGCTCGCCCTGGTCGGCATGAATGTGCAGGTGGTCAACGCCTTCATCGTCAGTCACTGGATCTTCCGTTGGCGCACGGCGATGAACAACTACTTCGTCGAGAATTGGGGCAGGCTACGCCATATCGAGGGTGCCTCGCAGCGCATCCAGGAAGACACGATGCGGTTCTCGCAGATCATGGAAGATCTCGGCTCCAGCTTCGTCCAGTCGATTATGACGTTGATCGCATTCCTGCCGGTCATGATCCAGTTGCAGGCCCATATCACCGAGTTGCCGATTATCGGCGCGATTCCACAGCCATTGGTTGTCGCAGCCCTTGCCTGGTGTCTGTTCGGGACGATCTCGGTCATGGTTGCAGGTCTGAAACTTCCAGGGCTGCAGTTCCGCAACCAGCGCGTTGAGGCAGCCTACCGCAAGGAACTCGTCTACGGCGAGGATCACGCGGACCGGGCCCAGCCGGCCACCACGGCCGAGCTGTTCGAGAATGTTCGCCACAATTATTTCAGGCTCTATTTCCACTACATCTATTTCAACGTCGTCCGTTACACCTACCTGCAGGCCGACAACATTTTCTCGCTGCTGATCCTCGGTCCCTCGCTGGTGGCGCACAAGATCACGTTCGGCGCGCTGAACCAGATTTCGAACGCATTCGGCAAGGTGACCGGTTCACTGCAGTTTCTGCTCACCTCCTGGTCGACCATCGTCGAGCTGCAATCGGTCCACAAGCGCCTGCGCGCCTTCGAGGCGACGCTGCAAGGCGAGCCGCTGCCCGATATCGACCAGCGCTATCTGGCAAGGCAGGGCGCTGAGGATCCGGCCTAAAGATCGAGGTTGGAAACGAACCGGGTTGGCGGCTCAGCCGCCGACCGAGACCTGCCTCTGGCCGGCATCCTGGCGCGAAACATAATCGCGAAAACTGATGCATTCGACATCGGCCTTGACGCAGACCTCGCCGGCAAAGCGCTCCAGCGCGTTCCAGTAGGCGCCGTCATTCATCAGCGCGAAGTGGAAGCCGAGCTCCAGCGGAATGCGCTTGCCGGCATACTGCTTGTCGAAGGCGGCGCGGAAGGCATCATAGGTCCGGTTGGCGAACTCGCCCGCTTGGCTTGGCCGTTCGAAGCCGCCGGAATGCCTGACATAGAGATTGTAGTCCATGGCGATCACCGGCCGTGACTTCGGTCCTTCTGGAATCTGCGGCAGCGAAAAGTGCATGACGCCGTTGCTGGCCGTCGGTCGGGCGGGGCCCTGCGAGACGCCGCTGGCGTCGAATTGATAGCCGGCGGCCGGCAGCGCTTCATAGAGCGCCTTGCCCGTCGACAGATACGGCGCGCGAAAACCGACAACCGCATGCCGTGCGAAATCGCGCCAGCCCTCAGGCTCGGGCGCAATGCCGTTGATGGCATAGGCGTTCTCGAGAATGTGCTCGAACGAACCGAACTCTTTCAGCCAGTCGGCCTTGCTCCAGTCCTTGCCGTCGAAATGGCCGCAGCCATGGCTGGCGATGTCGTGGCCCTCATGCGCGGCAAGCCCGATCTGCTCGAGCCGGTCGGTGACTTCCTGTTTCGAGGCGGCAAAGCCGATATTGGATTTCCCGGCGCTTCTGCCGGGTGCGGTGTATTCCTTGCGTGTTTCCGTCGACAGCAGGAAGACGCAGGACAGAAAATAGGTGAAATGTGCCCCGGTGCGCTCAGCCAGTGCTCGACTGCGCTTCCACTGCGAAATGTCGCGGGCGCTGTCGAACGAGATGATGACGACCTGCTTGGGCTTTGCCGGCACCGGTGGCGCGGGCGGGTCGGCCAGAGCCACGCCGGCAGTGACGAGCGCGGCAAGCGAAAACGCAACAACGCGGAACGGACGAAGCATAGGAATCTGATCTTAACTCGGGGAACGTCTGCAAGCCGGCTATCGCCTAAATGTGGCGCGGGTGCGATGGGCCTCTTCGGCTGCTCGTCCGGGGCAAACATCCGTTTGCCCCGGACAATAGCGATTTTCCGGTCGAACCCCTTCCATGCCGGCAAAATTTCGCTAAAACGCGGGCTGACAAAGGCCCGACCGGGCAGGAATGGTTTGATTTGATGTCCGACGACAGTTTTATCCGTGAAGTCAACGACGAGATCCGTCGCGAACAGGCGCAGGCGCTGTGGGACCGTTTTGGCCCAGCCCTGATTGTCGTTGCGATCCTCGTGGTGCTCGGCACCGCAGCCTTCGTCGGCTATCGCTATTGGGACGAGACGCGCGCCAACCGCTCGGGCGATGCGTTCTCGCAGGCGCTGAAGCTTGCCAATGACGGCAAGAACGATGAGGCGCTGACCGCGCTCGATCAGTTGGAGAAGGATGGCTACGGCGCCTATCCGCTGCTCGCACGCATGCGCGGCGCGACCGTCAAGGCGAACAAGGGCGACGTTCCCGCCGCCGTCAAGGATTTCGACGAAGTCGCCGCCGACACGGCCATTCCCCAGAGCATTCGCGACATGGCGCGGCTGCGGGCAGCGCTGCTGCTCGTCGACCATGGCTCGTTCGCCGACGTGTCCAGCCGTATCGAAGCGCTGACATCCGACACCAACACGCTGCGCCACACGGCGCGCGAGGCGCTCGGCCTTTCCGCCTGGAAGGAAGGCAAGACGCAGGATG
>NZ_RZRR01000709.1:0-2997 GCF_003998555.1 Mesorhizobium sp. M7A.F.Ca.CA.002.09.1.1
ACAACCGCCTTGTCGCCGAAATCGACAGCTTTTCCAGCCGCGATCTGGCCGACATGCGCGCCGACCGCTCGGAAATGCTCTACCAGATCCACAAGCAGATCTACGGCTGATCTCAAGCCCGATAAGACGCGCCGCCAAGGTGCGTTGAGATTCAGGTCAGGCCGAGTCGAAAACGGTGGTTTCCGAGAACCGGAGCGGAGCGTACTTTTGGTACGCGAGCACCGGAAGCGCAGGAAGCCGCTGTTTGCAGGCCGGCATCACCTGAATATCAATGCGCCGCCAGTGCCTTGTCGATCTGCGGCAACAGCAACGCCTGCACCGTCTCGGGCGTCAGCGGGCCGACATGTTTGTAGGCGATCTTGCCGTCCTTGCCGATGACGAAGGTTTCCGGCACGCCGTAGACGCCCCAGTCGATCGCCGCGCGGCCCGCTTCGTCGACCCCTATCGCCTGGAACGGATTGCCGAGATCGCCGAGGAACCGGCGTGCGTTTTCGGGCCGGTCCTTGTAGTTCAGCGCTGCCATGGTGAAACGCTTATCCTGCGACAACGCCAGAAGCACCGGGTGCTCTTCGCGGCATGGCGCGCACCACGACGCGAAGACGTTGACCAATGTGACCTTGCCGGCGAAGGTTTTCGAATCGAGCCCCGGCAGGTTTGAGCCCTCCAGCGCCGGCAGGCTGGTTTGCGGCGCAGGCAGGCCGATCAGGGCCGACGGCACTTCCGAAGCATCGCGCCCCGACAGCAGTTGCGACAGGAACAGTCCGGCCAGGCCGAGGAAGATCAGCAGCGGCAGAAGCACGAACAGGCGACGACTGGGCGGCGGCGTTTCCGTTTCGGTGCTCATGGCTTGGCGACCTTGTCGGAGCGACGCCTCACGCCGGACGCCTCCAGTTCGGCAAGCTCACGCTTGCGCGCCCGCTGGTCGAGCAGGATCCAGCCGATCAATCCGGCCAGCACCACGGCAGTGATGCCATAGGCGGCGGTCACGTAGAGTGCATGCGCACTCATGCGGCAGGTCCCGCTGAAGTGGGGCCTTCCAAGCCGATCATGTCGCCCAGTCTAGACATGCTTTTCCTTAGCCTCGCTCCGTCGGCTTCGCAATCGGTCGCCGAGCCGCAGTCATACGCTGCGTCAATCCGTGCCATGGCGCAGCGCCAGCGCCGCCGAGACCGGACCCAGCACGCCAAGAAACAGGGTCAGCGCGGCAAGAATGAGGAAGGGCTGCAGAAACGGGTCGGGATTGGCGGTCGCCCCATAGCTTGCCGAAACGCCGAAGATCAGCACCGGGATGGTCAGTGGCAGCACCAGCACCGAGATCAGCAGCCCGCCACGCGGCAGCGCCACCGCCACCGCCGCACCGGCGGCGCCGATGAACGTGATGGCCGGCGTGCCGACCAGCAGCGTCAGCGCCGTGGCGCCGATGCCGAGCGGCTCCATGTTCATGAACAGGCCGAGCAAGGGAGCCGCAATGACCAGCGGCAGCACGCTGCCCGCCCAATGCGCCAGGCATTTCACCAGCACTGTCAGAGCCAGCATATGGCGATCGTTGCCGAGCACCAGGAGATCGAGCGAACCGTCCTCGCGATCGGCCTGGAACAACCGGTCGAGCCCGAGCAGGCAGGACAACAGCGCGCCGATCCACAGGATGGCCGGTCCGATGCGGGCCAGCAGCTTCAGGTCCGGCCCGACCCCGAACGGGATGGTGACGATGACGGCGAGGAAGAAGATGACCCCGGTCAGCGCTCCGCCGCCGGCACGAATGTTGAGGCGGATGTCGCGCAGGAAGAGCGCTAGCATGGTTTGAGATGCTTTCGCCCAGACACCATCAACCGGCTTCCCCCATCCTCAACTCCATCCCCTCGATCCCGAGCGGCAGATGCGTCGCCGCGACAATCATCCCGCCATCCGCGCAATGCCTCGCCATCAACCCCGCAAACCGCGCCTCCGCCGCCTTGTCCAGCCCCGCCGTCGGCTCGTCCAGCAGCCACAATGGCCGGTGGCTGACCAAAAGCCTGGCGATCGCCGCGCGGCGCCGCTGCCCGGTCGATAGATAGCCGAACGGCAGGTGGCCGATGCCGCCGAGCCCGACCGTTTCCAGCGCCTCTTCGACGCCGAGCTGTCCGTCGCCATTGAAGTCTCGCCAAAAGCGCAAATTCTCCGCCACGCTGAGCGCCGGCTTCATTGCGTTCTGGTGGCCGAGATAGTGACAGGCCGAGGCAACAGACGGAAACGCTTCGCCCCCGTCTTCGACCTTCATGACGCCCTCAATCCTCACGCTGCCTTCCGCCGCCGGCAGCAGCCCGGCGATGATCCGCAGCAAGGTCGACTTGCCCGATCCGTTCGGCCCGGTGACGATAAGCGCCTGACACTCCTCCAAGGCAAAGCCGATGCCGGAAAACACCGCGTCGCCGCCTCGCTCGCCGCCCAGATTTTCGGCGATCAGCCGCATTCCTCGCCTGCCCTGAAACCATGTGTCGCGGCCGCTGCCGCATCGCACAAAATTGCTTTCCAACTGTCTAGAACTATTCCAGAAAATTCTCTATATGCGGTGCATCCGTGCCAGCGGTCGGCACGGGAACAGAATTAGCGCCGAACCAGCGCACGCGCCGCCTTGAACGGCTCGGGTTGCTTGGGAACGGACAGCGGAAATGGCCGTACCCGCACCTTTGCGCGTGATTGCATGCCATCGGCGTCCGTTCCCTTTCAGGCTGAACAGACAAGGATCGCACGTGTCAAAATCCCTCGACAGTTTCAATTGCCGCCGCACGCTGACCGCAGGCGGCGCTGAATATGCCTATTTCGATCTCATCGAGGCCGAAAAGAACGGCCTTACCGGCATCTCGCAACTGCCCTATTCGATGAAGGTGCTGCTGGAAAACCTGCTGCGCAACGAAGACGGCCGCTCCGTCACCAAGGAATCGATCCAGGCGGTGGCCGGCTGGCTGGCCGACAAGGGCACCGCCGGCGTCGAGATCGCCTATCGGCCGGCCCGCGTGC
>NZ_RZRR01000710.1:0-2995 GCF_003998555.1 Mesorhizobium sp. M7A.F.Ca.CA.002.09.1.1
ATTCAGGGTGCAGCCTGTCCGCAGAGCGCGTCATTCAGGTGAATGATGGCAACGTTCGGTGTGCATCGTAGGCTGCGGCAATCCCCGATATTTGCCTCCCTCGGAAGCGCGAACCGATGGCACTGAGCGACCTTCTGAGACCCAAGATGGTTCCCGCGGCCGACACAGCCATCATCGCTGTTCGGCCGAGCACGATCGGTTCGATCATTCGTGCAGCTGGTGAGGTGTCGGCGATGGCAATTGTCGGCCAACTCACCCTTCTTGCTGCGATTCCGGTCTTGGCGCGGCTCTATTCGCCTGCGGATTTCGGCATCTTTACGATTTATCTGTCGATTGTGAACATACTCGCCGGGGTCGCAGCATTGCGCTTCGAGGCGTCACTCTATGGGGTTAAGGGGAGCGCCCAGGCCTATGTGACGGTCAAGCTTATCCTTTTGGCTGTGTTCGTGACCACCGTCCTGGCCTTTTCGGCCGGACAGATGCTGTCGAACCTTGCTCCCAACCGCCTCGGCTCGCTTGCCTGGCTCATTCCGATCGGAATGGGAGGCGCAGGTCTGGTCGAAGCCATGAACTGCTGGAGCCTGCGTGCTGGGCTTTTGCGCGACTTTGCCCTTGGGCGGCTGATCCTGCCGGCGAGCATGGCTGCACTGCAATTGGTTTTCGGCATTGCCAACCTTGGCGGCGAAGCGATGATCCATGCCCATATTTTGAGCCAGTTCGTCTTTATCGGGTATATCGGTTATCGGGTGACGAGCTGGGAGGATTTGCGCGGCATCGCCCGGGCACCTTGGCGTGCGGTGTTCGAAAAGGCCCGGCGGGAATACAAATTTCCTCTGTTCGATATCCCCGCAACACTCGCGAGCATAGCGATCAACAATCTTCCGGCAGTTCTTGTCGGTGGGCTGTTCGGCACCGCATTTGCCGGATATTTGGGCGTGGCAACGCGCCTGGTTACCGGTCCAGTGACGCTGATCGCTTCACCGCTCAGCAATGTTTTTGTCGCCGAAGCAAACCAGAACAACAATCGTGGACACCTGCTTGGCGTGGCACGCGGGCTTCTCCTGCTGGCCGCCGGCTTTACCGCGGTGCCGATATTGCTGCTTGGACTCGCCGCGCCCTATGTGGTCGTTCCGCTCCTGGGCGAGCCTTGGATGCCCACCGCGGAAATCATGACCGCACTGGCGCTGATGGGCGCGGCACAAGCGTTGTCTACTCCGCTTAGCGACGTTCCCGCTCTGCTACGTCGGCAAGGAACAAGACTGGTCATCGACCTCGCACGAGCGGTTCTCGTGTTTGGCCCGCTGCTCGCCGGCGCCCAGGCGGGCTGGCAGCCAGTCACCGTCATCTATTTCATGGCCGCCGGCGGCGCGTCGGGTTTCGCTCTGAAAATGGCAGCATCGCTGTATTTGTTGACCCACGACCCCCAACCAGCAGGCGCTGCAACGTGCATCCAACATGAATGTCTCGAGGAAAAAACACCATGAATTCGTCGTCGGTTGACAATCTTCAAGCGGCAGTTGCGGTCACCCAGCATGACCGTGCCGATGTCTCATGGTCACGCCCTTTTATCTCTGTCGGGATACCAACCTTTCGCCGGCCCGATACGATCCGCAGGGCGATCGACAGCGTCCTGGGTCAGGATTACTCCGATTGGGAGTTGGTCGTGAGCGACGACGAGGGACCGGAGGGCGAGACCTGGGCTATCGTGACCGACTATGCACGAAGCGAACCTCGCATCCGCATCATCGAGAACAGCCGAGGTCGCGGTCAGGTGGAGAACACCAACAACGCTATGCTGGCTTGCGCTGGACGGTGGATCAAGTTGCTGCACGACGATGACTGGCTTGCGCCAGGTGCACTCAGGACATTCGCCGAAGTTGCCAAACAGCACCCGTCGGTTGCCTTCATGACGTCAGCCGCAAACATAATCGAGGACAAGCGAGTGAGATTTCGCCAAGTCCCCAAGGAGCAGGAAGCGATCTCCCTTTATTCCAGCCAGCAGTGCCTGATGGACCTCTATCTGGTGCGCGCGACACGCTGCCTGGGGATCATTCCATCCACATTGTTGATCAACAGCGACGTCATTCGTGCCGGCTGCTTGATGCGCACGCACAAAGAGATTCCGGCCGGAGTGGATCAACTGTTCTTCGTCGATCTAGCCAGCCATGGGGACATGGTGGCGATAAGCGATCCGCTTACCTTTTATGATGCAACGAGCCATCCAAGCATTACCACGTCAAAGAGTTTCCGCGAGGTCGACGAAGTGACCCTCGCCGTCAAGCAGCTTAACTGGAATCTCATCAAAGACCGCAACCATCTCCCGCCTCCCGAGACATTGCTGCGGGCGCTGCGGGTTGCTCGTATTCCCATGCGGTTCCACCAGCAGTCCTGGTTGACCACGTTCCTGGATGGGATACAGATCTTCCGGCCTTCGGTCATGAAGGTGGCGGGCTGGCACGTGCTTAATCACGTGTTTGCAATCCGCCCAAGATTGGGCCGGGTGCGCACGCGACGGCGGTAAGGTGAGGCTGGCCGACAAGCACATCAGCGACAGATTGCGCGCACAAGCCTGTTGTGCGCGCGCATGGTAAAGGCGTTTGCCTCACGGCAAAACGCATATGCGCCCAAGAAGAGCTACCAGTTCCGCCTGTCGCCGTGTTTCGGTCTTGGCGAACAGCGACGCCAGCTGCGACCTTATCGTGGTCCGGCTCAAGCGCCGCTTGCGGGCTATTTCCAAAGGGGCATCGCCCTGCGCCAAGCGCAGTGCGAGCTGCGTTTCGGCACTCGTCAGACCAAACATTCTTTGCAGCGTCTGGGGATTTGGCCCGGACCTGTTTTCACGATCCAGCAGCGCCACGATGCTTGTCGCGTCAGGCGTTGCTATGCCCTTCTCGTTCAATATCAGGGGCCTGTCGCCCATGCCTCGGATCACCACCCATGAAAGCGTGCCAGGAGAAAAATTGCCCGGCACGTTTGCGATCAGCCGTCTCAGCGC
>NZ_RZRR01000070.1:0-11072 GCF_003998555.1 Mesorhizobium sp. M7A.F.Ca.CA.002.09.1.1
GCGTCATATCGTGATGCTGGGGATCCATCGTGTCGATGTTGGCGCCGCAGCGCCGCCAGAACTCCGACAGCCTCTCCAACGCGTCCGGGTCGGTGTCGGGCAGCGGCGTGAAGATGCACCAGCGATTGTCGAACAGGTCGGCGAAACCGGCGTCGGGGCCGGATTTTTCTGTGCCCGCCAGCGGGTGGCCGGGAATGAAATGGACACCTTCAGGCACATAAGGCTGCATTTGCGCAATGACAGACGCCTTGGTCGAGCCGACATCGGTGAGGATCGCGCCCGGCTTCAGCGCCGGCGCGATTTCCTCGGCAACCGTGCCGGACGAGCCGACCGGCACCGAAATGATGACCAGGTCGGCATCGCGGACAGCTTCTCTCGCATCGGTGCTATAGCTATCGCCCAGCCCAAGCTCCTCGGCCCGTGCCAGCGTCGCCGCACTGCGGGTCGAGATGGATACGTGGCGGGCGAGGCCCTCGCGGCGGATGACGCGGGCCAGCGACGAGCCGATCAGGCCGATGCCGACCAGCGCGATCTTTTCAAACATCGGTGATGTCATGGTTTCTAGCTTTTCAGGAATGTCGTGAGAGCGGCGACAACGCCGCGATTGGCCTGTTCGGTACCGACGGTCATGCGCAGCGCGTTGGGAAAGCCATAGCCCGAAACGCGCCGCAATATATAGCCGCGCGCCGTCAGATAGTCGTCCGCCGCCGCTGCCGAATGTTTCTGGTCCTCTGGAAAATGAATGAGGATGAAATTGCCGACGCTGGGCGTCACCCGCAATCCAAGCTTTGTGAATTCCTCACTCAGCCAGGCCAGCCAGGTCTCGTTGTGCGCCACGCTGCGCTCGACATGGGCGCGATCGCGAATGGCGGCGATGCCGGCCTCGATCGCCGTCGCATTGACGTTGAAGGGGCCGCGCACGCGGTTGATGGCGTCGACGATGTGCATCGGCCCGTACATCCAGCCGATCCGCGCCCCGCCAAGGCCGATCTTGGAGAAGGTCCGGGTCATCACCACGTTCTCTGCGCTGCCGACCAGTTCGATGCCGGCCTCATAGTCGTTGCGGCGGACATATTCGGCATAGGCCGCGTCGAGCACCAGAAGCACGTGCCTGGGCAGACCGGCATGCAGCCGCCGCACCTCCTGGAACGGCACATAAGTGCCGGTCGGGTTGTTGGGATTGGCGAGGAACACGATCTTGGTGCGCCGCGTGACGGCGGCCAGGATGGCGTCGATATCGGCGCGCTCGTCTGTTTCCTTGATCGTCACCGGAACGGCGCCCGCCGACTGGATGTAGATCTTGTAGACCATGAAGGCGTGTTCGGTGATGACGGCCTCGTCGCCGGGCGCCAGATAGGTCTGCGCCAGCAGGCCGAGGATCTCGTCGGAGCCGTTGGAGCAGATGATGTTCTGCGGGTTGAGGCCATGCACCTCGGCGATCGCTTCGCGCAGCCGCCTGGCGGTGCCGTCGGGATAGATGTCGAGCTTGCCGGCAATCTCGCGCGCGGCTTCGATCGCCTTCGGCGAGGGCCCGAGCGGGTTCTCGTTGGAGGACAGCTTGTGGACCTTGGCGACGCCGGCAGGCGCCGTGCTCTTGCCCGGCACATAGGCGTCTATGTCCATGATGCCCGCGCGCGGGGTTGGACGTGCCTGGTCCGGTGTCTGGCTCATGTCGCAAAATCCGTCGAGAACGCTTCCTGAGGGAAGCCGCAGCGGAAATACAAGCCGTGGCCTGCAATGTCGAGAGGCGACAGCCTCCCGCCCAAGGCAGGCCGTTGACGCCGGCGCGCCACAGCCCTAGAAGGGGAGCGAACTTCCGTGGTGATTTGGCCGGTCGGCTTGCAGCCACGTTAAACAACTTGCTAAAGGGCCGTTTGCATCCTGTAACCGGCTTTGCGACCGCAATGCCGGTTTTTTGTTGTCCGCGCCGGCCGGACACCCGTATCGGCATCGACTTTCGACGAGTGCGATGCGTGGGCTCAAAGTGTGAGATGGATGTCATGGCCGTTCTGCGTGCCCGCAAAACCAACAACGAGGTCGACCAACCGTCGAGCCCGGTTTTGCGTTTTGGATCCGACAAGCCGCTCAAGCTGGACGCCGGCACGCTGCTGTCACCGTTCCAGATCGCCTACCAGACCTATGGCACGCTGAACGATGCCCGCTCCAACGCCATCCTCGTCTGCCATGCGCTGACCGGAGACCAGCACGTCGCCAGCACCAATCCGGTGACCGGCAAGCCTGGCTGGTGGGAAGTGCTGATCGGCCCCGGCAAGATCATCGACACCAATCGTTTCTTCGTCATCTGCTCCAACGTCATCGGCGGTTGCCTTGGCTCCACCGGCCCGGCTTCGACCAATCCGGCCACCGGCAAGCCGTATGGGCTCGACCTGCCGATCATCACCATCCGCGACATGGTGCGGGCGCAGCAAATGCTGATCGACCATTTCGGCATCGAGAAACTGTTTTGCGTGCTCGGCGGCTCGATGGGCGGCATGCAGGTGCTGGAATGGGCGTCGAGCTATCCGGAGCGCGTCTTCTCGGCGCTGCCGATCGCCACCGGCGCGCGCCATTCCTCGCAGAACATCGCCTTTCATGAGGTTGGCCGGCAGGCTGTCATGGCCGATCCGGACTGGCATGGCGGCAAATATTTCGAGCACGGCAAACGCCCGGAAAAGGGCCTGGCGGTAGCGCGCATGGCCGCCCACATCACTTACCTGTCGGAAGCCGCCCTGCACCGCAAGTTCGGCCGCAATCTGCAGGATCGCGAAGCGCTGACCTTCGGCTTCGACGCCGACTTCCAGATCGAAAGCTATCTTCGGCACCAGGGCATGACCTTCGTCGATCGCTTCGACGCCAATTCCTACCTCTACATGACGCGGTCGATGGACTATTTCGACCTCGCCGCAGACCATGGCGGCCGGTTGGCCGATGCCTTCGCCGGCACGAAAACCCGCTTCTGCTTGGTGTCGTTCACCTCGGATTGGCTGTTCCCGACCGAGGAGAGCCGCTCGATCGTGCATGCGCTCAACGCCGCCGGCGCATCGGTATCCTTCGTCGAGATCGAGACCGACCGTGGCCACGACGCATTCCTGCTCGACGAGCCGGAACTGTTTGCCGCGATAAACGGCTTCATCGGCTCGGCGGCCCGAGCGAGAGGGCTGAGCGCATGACCCGGAAAAATTGCAGGCTTTTCGGATCGGGATCATGCGCCAGGCGGGAGGCGAAGCCATGAGCGTCAACCGCGACCAGCGCGTCGACCTCGAAGTCGTCGCCAACCTCATCCCGCCACAGTCGCGCGTGCTCGATGTCGGCTCGGGCGACGGCTCGCTGCTCGAACTGCTGCAGGACACCAAGCAGGTCGACGGCCGCGGACTCGAGCTGTCGCAGCGCGGCGTCAACGAATGTGTGGCGCGCGGCCTCTCGGTCATCCAGGGCGACGCTGACAAGGATCTCGAATTCTATCCCGACAAGGGCTTTGACTTCGTCGTCCTGTCGCAGACGCTGCAGGCCACCCGCAACCCGAAGCTGGTGCTCGACGAACTGCTCAGGATCGGCAACCGCGCCATCGTCTCCTTCCCCAATTTCGGCCATTGGCGTGTGCGCCTGTCGCTGTTCCTCAACGGCCGCATGCCGGTGACCAAGGACCTGCCCTATTCCTGGTACGACACGCCCAACATCCACTTCTGCACCATCCGCGATTTCGTCAATCTGTGCGACGAACTCGGCGCGACAGTCGAGAAGGCAACCGCCCTCGACGCCGCCGGCCAGAAGATCGGCTTGTCGATGCCGTGGTGGTTCTGGAATTTCTTCGGCCAGCAGGCAGTGTTCTTGCTGAAACGGTAATTTCCTCACCGATCAAAGACCCGACTCGCCAAGCAACAGTGTGTTTGGCGCCGAGCAAAGTCGCCCTGTATGACGATCGCGAACCAGTGTAAATGGCGTCGACTGTTTGACAGCGGGCTAGTGCGGCTATAGCCACACTGACGGCTCGGGGGGGCAAAAAATGGTCGAAGAACGCGCAACTTATTCACTCGTCGTCGAAATGGAGAATGCAAAATCGATCGACTGGGGCGAGATCGGCGTTGGGATGAAGGCCTTGGCTCGGGAAATCTCATCGGTTTCAGCAACCGGTTCAGCGCGACCAAGGATCGTCATCTCTCACGGCGGAGCAGAGTCGGACAAAGAGGCGTTGCGTCGTGAGATTTCGAATGAGGCCCCGCAGCTCGGTCAGGTTGCCGAACTCGTCTTCACAGCTTTCCCTGGCGGCCGATATTACGACCTGAAGAACAACGGTATGCTGGCATCGGACGGAGATATCGTCATCTTTCTGGATTCCGACGTGGTCGCGGAACCAGGATGGCTATCAGGACTGCTTGAACCCTTTGAAAACTCTGAAGTTATCTGCGCAAACGGATATACATACCTTTCATACGACGACTTCTTTTCAAGAACCTTTGCGTTGATCTGGTTTTTCCCGATGGCCCGTGGTGACGGGCGATTTGCCTCGAAGCGAGCGATCAACGCCAACAATGTAGCGTTTCGACGCGAGTGGATCCTCAGCCACCCTTTTCCAAAACATAACGGCTTCAAGGTTTCCTGCACTTTGCTGATGCGCGAACTGCTGCGGGAAGGCCACAAAATTCATAATGTCAACGCACGCGTTTATCACTATTCGCCGCGGGGCTGGCGGTTCTTTTACTGGCGCGCCCTGGTTACAGGTCGCGACGCCGACCGGAAGTTCGTTGCGCTCAATTCGCCGAGCCGCACGCGACGGATAGTCAAGTCCTTCAGCCGGTGGCTCACCATGTCATGGCGCACGACACGACGGATCGTAGGCCATGCCCGGGAAACCGGGATGCCGCTTTGGCAGGTTCCCTTTTCTCTGATTGTCGGTCAGGCATTTTATGGTTTGGCGTTTTGGGGCCAGTTCAGTTTCGCAACTGGCATGGTTCGCGACAAAATCGAAACGGTGCCAGACTATGTTGGGCATAGCTAGACGCTGTACCGCCATTCCTTGAACCGCAGTTCAGCGTCCAATTGATCCTTGATCCGGCGATTGCTCCAGAACATCCGTGGCCTTGTGCGGATGTTCGACGCCGTCGACGAACACCACATCGGCCTCCGAATTGTCCGTGCGCAGCGCCAGTATCGCTTGGTAGGCCGGCGAATTGTACCAGCCATGCACATGCTGCCTGTCGGGAAATTCTATGATGATCAGATGGCCAGGCCAGTCGTTCTCGATCACCTCCACATCGCCGCCATGGACCAGAAAACGGCCGCCGAAAGGTTCCAGCGTGGCATCTATCCTATGCAGATATTCGACGATCTGCGGACCCATTGTGGCTTGGCGCATATGGGCGACGGCGTAAGCGGCCATGACTGAACTCCCTTGTCATCGAAGCCGAGTTGCCGGCCTCTGCATGGGCAATCTGACCAAAGGCCGAGCGCTAAGCGATTACGTCTGAGGTAATGGGATGTATGCTATCTGTCATGATGGGTTGCTTCCACGGTGATTCGTAATGCTATGTGCGGCGGTGCTGTTGCAATTGGAACGCTAAGAGCGGGGATTCGTTGTCTCGCCTGGATTGAGTACCGGCACGGTGGGTGACAGGGGCAGTCGTTTTTTATAGCGTCGCGCCGACTGTGATGTGGTGTAGAGAAAGGGAAGTCCAATCCATTCGACCGTTCTGAAAATCGAAAAGTCCTGGACAGACGCGCAACCCTGCGCAGGAAACAGCTGACAGACATGGCCGGGATCGATCCAGTACCTCTCATCACGGTCATTACGCCGACCCACAACCGACGCGAAACAGTGTTGCGCGCCGTGGAAAGCGTATTCTCCCAGAGCATGTCGAGGTTTGAGCACATTGTCGTCGACGATGGTTCGACCGATGGGACCGAAGCGGCGCTGGCCCGCATCCAGGACCCGCGGCTGATCTATGTCGGGGCGAAATGGCGAGGCGCCAACGCCGCCAGGAATGCCGGCATCGAGCGGGCGCGGGCACCGTTGGTGACGTTCCTCGATTCCGACGACATCTACTTGCCGCACCGGCTTGAACGAACCCTGACCTGGTTCGATGAAAATCCTGCACTGCAAGTGCTGATCAGTTCGTTCGTGTCCCTGAAGGGCAATCGCATCACAAACTGCGCCAACCCAGAGGCATTCGTGAGCCCCGCAATGCTTGAGCGGACGCTGGTTGGGCAGACCATCTTCATCGCCGGCTCCGCGATCACTGCTCGCCGTGAAGCCTTGCTGGCCATCGGCGGCTACGACAGCGACATCACCCGCATGCAGGATCGCGAATTGCTGCTGCGCCTTGCCCGGCGCTTCGGTGCGCAACTGTCCGAGGACCTCGACTGGACGAAATACAATTCGGAGAACTCGATTTCCGGCCGCCGTGACGGCTATGTCGAGGCCTATGCGAACCTGATGGGCAAACATCCTCATATTGCCCACGCCTACCCGCACATTCCGCCTTACATGATCTCGCGGCAGCTCATCGCCGATATCCTGCGAGGCAGGATACCGGAGGCATTCCAGGGCTATATGGCCAACCGATCGTCGAAAGCGCTTGGCTACTCGCTGCCGGAATTGATGCAAGGCTATGTCCATGGCCGACGCTGGCGCCGCGATCTCTCCAACGAGTTTCGCAACCAATGTGGCGCCCGGCTCGCCTGAACCCAGAGCAACTCCAGGAAAATCGTGGAACGGTTTTCCCTCCGGATTGCGTGAACCGCACTATCGAGAGCTCAGCGGTCAAGTTCGGGAAAATACGGATCCGATAAAAACCGCCTGTCCCGTTCGCCCTGCAGGCAGTCTATCGGCTTGGCCGCGTCGACGGGGGTGATTCTCGCCTTGTCCCGAATGCCGCTCACTTCGAGGATCAGCTTGCGCCGGATGGCTGTCGAAAACTCCGCGGCGGCATAGATGGGCAGCACGAAGGAACCGGGCCCGCCGGTCACGCATTGCGCGTAATACTGGTCGAGATGGCTGAAGGTGGGCGACGGGCTGATCAGGATCGGCAGGCCGTTGACGACGATGCCTTTGGCAGTCGCCGCATCACGCGTCGCGGTGACTGGCGGTCCGATATTGTTCGGTCCGTCGCCCGAAATGTCGATGACGCTACGTTCGCCCTGGAAAGACGTGCGGTCGAAAAGCTCGGCACCGAAGGCCAGCGCGCCGGAAATCGAAGTGCCGCGAAAGCTGCGGAACGGACGCGCCGCGACCTCGTCGGCAAAGCTGTTGGCGCTCTCGGCACTATCGATGATCTGCCAGCCGATGACCGCGTCGTCGCGCACCGTGCCGGCCCACTCGAAATAGGTCAGCGCTATGCGGCCCGTGGCGCCGGCGCGGACAGCCTTGATGAAGTCGGGATGCCGCAGCGCCTCGACATAACCGGCGCGCTGCAGCGCGAACTCCTTCTCGTCCATCGACAGCGAGATGTCGACTGCCAGCACCAGCTCGACGTCGACGGCGAGCGCATCCCGCGGCGAGGCGGCGGGGGCAGCCTGGGCGCAGGCAAGACAGGCAAGCAGGCGCAGAGCATCAAGCATGGCCGTCGCCAGGTTGTTCTCCCGAAGAGCTTCCCTCGCGATCACGGCAAAATAAAGCTTTGCTTCCCCGTCCGGATATCAGGTCATTTCTTGCCGCGGGCGGCGACTGGCGGCGGTTCGATCGCGCCGGCTCTGACGCGGGCGGGCTTCAGCGCTGGCGCACCGGAATCCTTGACGATCGTCAACGCGCGCGGGAAGAAGTGGTCGTTGTGCTGGCCGCGCCCGATGTTGAGGATCGCTGTCGCCGGCAAACGCTTCTCGAGCATCGACAGCACGCGTCTTAGCGATGGGCCGTCGAATGCATCCAGCGCCTCGTCGATGATCACCCATTTCGGCTGCCGCAACGCGAGCCTGGCGAAGGCCAGCGAGCGCTGTTCGTCATCGCCCAACTCATGGTCCCAACGCCCGGCGCGGTCGAGCGATGAGGATAGCCGTCCCAGACCGACCTCGGCCAGCACCGCCGAAATGTCGGCATCGTCCGCCGGCGCGGGGCCGTTCGGGTGATCGAGGACTTCGCGCAATGTGCCGACCGGAAAATAAGGCACGCGCGGCACGAATATGGGGGTTTCTCCCGCCGGCAGGCCGATCCGGCCGCTTCCCCATGGCCACAGGCCGGCAATGGCACGAAAGAACAGCGTCTTGCCCGCACCGGGATCGCCGGTGATCATGACGCGCTCGCCGGGGCGGATTTCGACATGCGGGTCGGCGAGCCTGGTGCAGCCCTCCGGCGAGGCCACTTCGAGCTTCTCGAAAGTCAGGCTGCCACTGACGTTTTGGCCGAAGGCGATGCGCTTTTCGGTGTCGTGCAACGCATCGGTTTCATCGAGCGCGATGCGGAAATCGGCCACGCGCATCAGCGTGGCGCGCCAATCGGCAATGCTGCCGATGTTGTTGATGAACCAGCGCAAGGAGGAGTGGACCTGGTTGAATGCGCCGACCGCCATCATCAGCCCGCCAAAGCTGATATCACCTGAGAAATAGACAGGCGAAGCAACCAGTATGGGCGCCACGACGGTGATCCAGCCATAGGTGTCGGTCACCCAGGACAGGTTGATCTGGGCGGTGTAGATGCGCCGCATGGCGCCCAGCACCGTGCCGAGATCGAGTTCGAGCCGCCGCCTGGCGTCGGCCTCGCCATGATACAACGCGATGGCATCGACATTCTCGTTGACGCGCACCATCGAGGAGCGCAGCTCGGCTTCGCGTGTATAGCGGTCGCTGTTCAGGCGGATGAGCGGCCGCCCGACCAGCCAACTCAGCCAGGAGGCGATGCCGGCGTAAAGGATGGCGGCCCAGACCATGTAGCCCGGTATGGCCAGCGAGGTCCCGCCGATGTGGAACACGAAGCCCGAGGACAGCTCCCACAGCACGCCGACGAAGGACACGAGCAGGATGCACGACTGCAGCAGGCCGACGCCGAGATCGGTTGACAGATCGGACAGATGCGCGGCGTCCTGCTGCATGCGCTGGTCGGGATTGACGCCGATGGCGCCGGCATTGGCCAGACGGAAGGCGCGCGCCGGCCGCATCCATTGATCGATCAGATCCAGCGTCAGCGCCTCGCGCAGCTTGAGCCTGATCATCTGGTTGAGCCAGGTCTGGCCGATATTGAGCACCAGAAGTCCCCCGGCTATGGCCGCGAAGACGAGGAGCTGGTGCAAAAAGGCCGCCATGTTGCGGCGGGCAAGCGCATCGTAGAAAGGCTGGTTCCAGCGGTTGAGCAGAACCTGGCCGATCGACGTTGCGATGATCACGGCCATGATGCCGACCGATGTCCACAGCAACCATCTGCGAACCGGCGATCCCGCAAGCGCCCGCCGGATCGTCATCACCTGATCGTGCAGGCTGCTGGCCTCGACCGCCACGGCAACCGGCTGAACGGCGGCGGCATTGTCCGGTTGATCAGCCATGGCCGAGGTCCTTGCGTCAGTGCTGCAACCGGATGGAGAAACTTGACAGGCGTTCGTATGAGCTGCCGGATGGGCTGTCGGTCTGCTTGCGACAGATAGGCAGGGAAACGACGTCAGGCACGCTTGCCGCGATCACGAAGCCGTCACCCGCGCAGCCAAGGGCTTGGCATCCGCTTTGTGACGGCCAAGCCGGGTGGCGCCATGCGGCGACAGCACCGGCACGAAGACGCGGCGCGATGCGCGCTGCGCCACCGGCACGCCTTGATAGAGCCGCTTCTGCGCCTCGACCACGATGACCCCGGAAAAGATCGGCCACAGCCGCCGGCCGGCGCGCTCCAGTACATTGTGGAAGCGCATCATGAAACGGCGCCGCGATGGCGGAAAGAACAGCGCATCGGACCAGGCGGCGGGCGTGAAATTGGCCTCGCGCAGCAGTTCCGTAAGCTGGCCTCGCGAAAAGGGCCGGCCGTTGCCGAATGGGGTGTGCTCGAAGCGCGCCCAGACACCGCGCCGGTTGGGCACGACGATGACCACCCGGCCGGCCGGCGACAGCACGCGCCAGATCTCGTTCAGCGTCTCACGCGGGTTCTCGACATGTTCGAGCGAATGGACGAGCAGCATGCGGTCGATGCAGGAATCGACCAGCGGCAGTTCCTCGTCGAAGACCAGTGCCGTCGCCGTCGGCCCCGTCGCCGGCCACACCACCGCGCCTTGCGTTGCCGGCATGAAGGCGAAGACCCGCTCGGCGTCGCTGCCGAACCGCTCCAGCCACGGCAAGGTGTAGCCCAGACCAACCAGCCGCTCGTTGGGAACGGCCGCCCATATCGACGACAACGCCATGGTGATCGAACGCTCGGCGAACCGGCCGAGCGTTGTCGAATAGAACGAGCGAAGATCGACGATGTCGGAATGCATGGCAGGGATGTAGCCGTGATGTCGCCAGGTTTCAACAAAAGGCCGCGACGACCCGACATTCCGGGAATGTCATTCGACATCCGGGATGACATCGACCCGCAAGCGCCCTATGTCTGCGGCCATAACGGAGAGATGTGATGCCGGTCGAAATCGAACAGTTCATGTGCCGCAGCGACAATTTCGGCGTGCTGGTGCATGACCCCAAAAGCGGCCAGACCGCGATCATCGATGCGCCCGAGGAAGCGCCAATCTTGGCCGCGATAAAGCGCACCGGCTGGACGCCGACGATGATCCTGACCACACATCATCACATGGATCACGTTGAGGCCAATCTGGCGCTGAAGGAGCGCTTCAAGCTGCGCATCGTCGGCCCGGAGGCCGAAAAGGCCAAGATCCCCGGCATCGACGAGACCGTCGAAGACGGCTCGGTTCTCCATCTTGGCGATGAAAGGATCGAAGTCATCGCCACCCCCGGCCACACTGCCGGCCACGTTTCCTATTATTTGCCGGCCTCGAGCGTGGCGTTCACCGCCGACACGCTGTTTGCGCTGGGTTGTGGGCGGCTGTTCGAATGCAAGCCGCCGGTAATGTATGATTCGCTGAAGAAGCTGGCTGCACTTCCAGCTGAAACGGCCATCTATTGCGGCCACGAATACACGCTCTCCAACGCCCGTTTCGCGCTGACCGTCGACC
>NZ_RZRR01000711.1:0-2994 GCF_003998555.1 Mesorhizobium sp. M7A.F.Ca.CA.002.09.1.1
AGCTTGCGGCCGCCGAGCAGCCGCCAGACAGGAACGCCAAGCGATTTGCCAAGAATGTCCCACAGCGCGATGTCGACGGCGCTGATCGCCGCGATGCTCATGCCGCGCCGCGCCAGCTGCGGCATGGCGTGGCCGCCGCGTGCGGCGCTGTCGTGGCGCACGCCATTGTAGAGCATCTCCCAGATGATGCCGATGTCGGCCGGATCGCGGCCGACCAGCTGCGGCCCGACTTCATGGTTCAGCATGTGGACGAGTGCACCGTAGCTGCCGGCACTGCCGGCGGCGTTCTTGCCTTCGCCCCAGCCGACCAGCCCGTCATCGGTCTCGATGCGCAGGATGGCGGCGTCGAAGGTCGTCACCTGACCGAAGTCGCTGCGGTGCTGCCGAGCGGCTTCGATCGGAACGCGGATCCACCAGGCTTGGACGGACTTGATACGCATATTCTTCCCCAGCCCTGCGCCGGTCAGGGCGGAAGGGCGAATTTCCCTGAGGCAGTCGACTACTTGATCAGCGGCAGCAACGTTTCGGCGTTGATGCGCATCTGGTCGGTGTAGAATTTCTCGGTGAGCACGCTGGAGCCGTGGTCCTGGATGAACTTCAGCTGTTCGGGCGAGATATCGACCGGATTGCGCTCGACCATGTCGGGATAGGGGGCCGCCGGCGTCCGGTCGACGGGCGCGACGAACTCGTTGGTCAGCGCGCCGTCGTAGCCGATCTCGCGCAAGGTGGCGACGATCTTCGGCCAGTCGATCTGGCCGAGACCGGCGGCGAAGCGGTTGTTGTCGGCGACATGGAAGTCGAACAGGCGCTTTCCGGCCTGCCGGATCGCGTCATAGACGTTAAATTCTTCCATATGGAGGTGGTAGGCGTCGAGGCAGACACCGCATTCGGGGCTGACCGCGTCGGCCAAAGCCAGCGCCTGGGCGCCGCGATTGAACAGATAGGTCTCGAAGCGGTTGAGCGGTTCAACAGCGATCTTGACGCCGACCTTCTTGGCGTGGGTGAAGCATTCGCGGGTGGCGTCGACGACCCACTTCCATTCCTCTTCCTCGGTGCCGTCAGGCACGACCTTGCCGACGGTCGCCGGAACCAGCGTGATGATCTCGCCATCGAGTTCGCTGACCATGGTCAGCACGTCCTTGACATACTGAACGGAACGCTCGCGCTGGCCCTGGTTCCTGGCGGCAAGGTTGCGCTCGCCCAGCATCAGGGTCACCGCGCCCCAGCAACGAATGCCATGCTCCTTCAGCAGCGCCCGGGTCTCCCTGGTTTTGTACTGCTCGGGTTCGCCGGAAATCTCGATCGACTCATAGCCGAATTTCTTGATGCGCTTGAGCGTCGTTTCCAAGGGTTCCGCGCGCATCCAGTTGTGCGTCGAAAGATGCATGGTCTGTCCTTCCCAACTCGTCTCTATGGTTCGCCTGCGACATGCATCGCCAAAAGGCGACACAAAGGTTCCTCCCCAAGGCGTTCCCAGCCTTTTCTCGCAAACTGGTTCGACCAATTGGGCCTGAAGCGAGGTCTACAGCAAATTATCCGGATCGGCAAGAAGCGCCGGGATGCAACTTTCGCTGTGGAGTATTTCCTTGATTATATTGAGATATATATGCCTGCGCCGGGTGGTTTTGGGGTCATGATGGCGCATTGCAAGGCTTGACCAAAATTCCACATTTGGTAATACCAGAATGGTGGTGCGTGCAAGCGCCCGTTGAGAAAAGACCAAAGTGGCTGGCCCTGTTTCCAATCGGCGCTATGCTCGGTCGCGAGAGAAATGAGGGAGGATGCCGATGCCGACGACAATGAAGGGCCCGGGGCTGTTTCTGGCGCAGTTCGCGGGCGACGCCGCGCCGTTCAACTCACTGGCGTCGATCACCAAATGGGCGGCCGGTCTCGGCTACAAGGGCGTGCAGATCCCGACCTGGGACGCGCGGCTGTTCGATCTCAAGAAGGCGGCCTCTTCCAAGGCCTATTGCGACGAGGTGAAAGGCATTTGCGCCGACGCCGGCGTCGAGATCACGGAATTGTCGACGCATCTGCAGGGGCAATTGGTGGCGGTGCATCCTGCCTATGACGCGCAGATGGATGGCTTTGCGCCGCCATCGGTGCACAACAATCCCGCAGCCCGGCAGAAGTGGGCTGTCGAGCAGATGAAGTTCGGCGCTAAAGCATCGCGTAATCTAGGCCTGAATGCTTCAGTGTCGTTTACCGGCTCGCTGGCTTTCCCTTACCTCTATCCGTTCCCGCAGCGGCCGGCTGGACTCATTGAGGAAGCGTTTGGCGAGCTCGGCAAACGCTGGAAGCCGATTCTCGACGTGTACGAGGACAACGGCGTCGATGTCGGCTATGAAATTCACCCGTCTGAAGACGTTTTCGACGGCGCCACTTTCGAGATGTTCCTCGACGCGGTCGGCGGCCACAGGCGCTGCAACATCAATTACGATCCGTCGCATTTCCTGCTGCAGCAGCTCGACTATCTCGAATTCATCGACATCTATCACGAGCGCATCAAGGCGTTCCACGTCAAGGACGCCGAGTTCAACCCGACCGGCCGGCAAGGCGTCTATTCCGGCTATCAGAGCTGGACCAACCGCGCCGGGCGCTTCCGTTCGCTGGGCGATGGACAGGTGGATTTCGGCGGCATCTTCTCCAAGCTGACGCAGTACAATTATGATTCCTGGGCGGTGCTGGAGTGGGAGTGCTGCCTGAAGCATCCGGAGGATGGTGCGGCCGAAGGCGCGCCTTTCATCGAGCACCACATCATCCGGGTGACGGAAAAGGCATTCGACGACTTCGCCGCTGGCACCACCGACAAGAAGTTGCTGCGCGCCATGATGGGAATCTAGCTCGATTTTCCCTCCCCTTCGCGGGGAGGGTGGCCCAAAGGCCGGGTGGGTCGGTTCACACCGCGCTCTGCCTCAACGACCCCACCCGATCCGCTGCGCGGATCGACCTCCCCTCAAGGGGGGCAAGCAACAGCGAGGAGCAAGATATGGT
>NZ_RZRR01000712.1:0-2983 GCF_003998555.1 Mesorhizobium sp. M7A.F.Ca.CA.002.09.1.1
CCGAAGGACTGTCCGAGCCAGGCATAGTGCTCGACGGCGCCAAGCACCCCGGCAAGCGCCTCGCGGCTTGTCGTTCCCGTCTCGAATTTTCCAGGTGGCGTATTGGAAGCCGCGCGCACCTTATAGGCGGTCAGCGCCTGCAGCAGATCGAAACGGCCCCACAACACCCCGTGATGCGGTCCAAAAAATTTGTAGGCCGAGCAAACCAGGAAATCACAGCCGATCTCCTGGACGTCGATCACCCCATGCGGCGCGAACTGCACCGCGTCGATATAGCTCAGCGCCCCGATCGCGCGGGCGCGCTGCGCGATCCGCTTCACGTCGTTGATCGTGCCGGTAACGTTGCTGGCATAGCCGACAGCGACCAGCTTGACGTCCTCGTCGATAGTCGCCTCCAGCGTCGACAGGTCGAGTTCGAAGGTTTTTGGATCGAGGTCGATCCAGCGTACTTCAAGCCCCCGATCCTCCGCCAGCATCAGCCAGGGTGCGACGTTGGCGTCATGATCCATGCGCGTCAGCACGATGGCGTCGCCGGCGTTCAGATCGCGGCCGATGGCGCGCGAGACGGCGAAAGTCAGAGTTGTCATGTTCTGGCCGAACACCACCTCACGCCGGTCGGCGGCATTGAAGAAATCGGCCATCGCCTGATGCGCGTCGTCGACCATCGCCTGGGCCGCGAGTGAGGTTTCGAAATAGCCACCAAGATTGGCGTTGGTTTCGATCATGACACGCGTCATACGCTCGATCGAACGGCTCGCCATCTGGGTTCCCGCGGGATTGTCGAAGAAAATCCGCTTCTTCGGCTCGGCACCTCTCGCCATCGCCGGAAAAGCATCGCGGACTGTATCTATATCCATGTCTGAATTCCGTGTCTGATGATCGTTGTGCGGCGGCCCCTCGACCGCCGCCAGCAGCGGCTTCACGCGTTCAGCCGGCCGCTTCATGGATGGCGACAGCGCGAGCCGGGAAGCCAGATCCGGCCTTTGGCTTTGGCCAGCTTGCCATTATCAACGCGCCGGCTTCGGGCACCTTGTCGAGATTGGCCAAGAGCTCGATCTGCCAGCAGTCGCGCGACAGCACATAGTATTCCAGGCTTGCGTCACCTGCGGAAGTGGCACGGCCGGGATCAGTGTCCATGCCCTCGTGCCCGATCGCAGCAACACCGCGGCGTTCCAAAAGCTCCTCCAGCACCGGCTTCGACCAACCAGGCGCATGGGAGATACCGTCGGCCGACTTGTTCCGAAACGCCACGGGGTCCGGCCAGCGCGGCCACCAGCCGGTGCGAAGTGCGACAAAACACTTTTCCGGGATACGGCCGTTCCGCGCCTCCCAGGCCGAAATATCGTCGAGCGTCGGCGTCGCGTCGGGATCGGCGGCGACCCTGTCGCTGATGTCGAGGATGACCAGCGGCAGAAGCATCTCCGCCACCGGCAGTTGGTCGATCGAGCGGCCGCCGTCGATGAAGTGCACCGGCGGATCGACATGGGTGCCCCACTGTCCGACGAAGGCGTAGTGGTGGACCTGGAAGGCATCGCCCTTCGAAAAATCGAGCAACGCACTGCGCTCCTCGTCCGGGAAGGCCGGGAAATGCGGCTGACCCGGATGAAACGCATGCGTCAGGTCGGTGAAGGTCGCGGCGGAGAGCCGCGACCTGTAGATGTCCCAAAGGGAGCCCGGAGTGGACAAGATCACGGCTCCGCGACGAAGGTCGGTGCCGCTTCACTTGCCAGGACAAGCTTGCCGTCCTTGACACCAATGACCGAGACCGACTTGTCCGGCACCGAAATGCCCGGGCGGTAGGTGATCGTGCCGGTCACGCCGTCGAGCCCGGACGTAGCGGCCAGCGCGTCACGGATCTTGGCCGGATCCGGCGCACCGGCACGCTTGATCGCGTCGGCCATCAGCTTGACCGAGTCGTAGCCGAGCGCAGCGAACGCGTTCTCCGGGGCATTGCCGACCGACTTGGTGTAGGCGTCGATAAAGGCCTGCACCTTCGGGGTGGCGCCCTCACCGATATAGGCGTGGGTGGTGAAGTAGGTGTCCTTGGCCGCGTCGCCGCCGACCTGGATCAGCAAGGGCGTGTCGTAGCCGTCGCCGCCGACCACCGGCAGGTTGATGCCGGCCTGGCGCATCTGCTTCAAGATCAGGCCGATTTCCTCGGCATTCGACGAGGCATAGACGAAGTCTGGCTGCGGCGACAGCGCCTTCAGTTTGGCGATCTGCGCGGTAAAGGTCTTGTCGCCGATCTTGTAGGTGTCGCGCTCCAAAATCTTGCCCCCGCCATGCTCGTAGGCGGTGACGAAGTAGTCCGACAGCAGCGTTGTGTATTCAGTGCCGATGTCGGTCAGCAGGTAGGCGGTTTTGCCGTTCAGCTTGTTCAGCGCAAATTCCGCGCCAACCGCAGCCTGAACGTTGTCGCCGAAGGCGGCGAGGAAGATCTCGTTGCCGAGCTGGCTAGGCAATTTCGGCGAGGTCGCGCCTGGCGTTATGAACGGTATCTGCGCCGTCTGGACCTGCGGTCCGATGGCCAGCACCGAGTCGGAATCGGCGAAGCCGATGATGCCGACGACCTTGTCGCTGTCGATCAACTGGCTGGCGACGGTCGAGATCGTCGTCGAATCGCTCTTGGAATCGTAGATCACCAGTTCTATCTGCTGGCCGAGCACGCCGCCGGCGGCGTTGATTTCGCTCGCTGCCAGCTTGGCGCCATTCAGCATCGGACCGTCGAGCGAGGCCTGGATGCCGGTCAGGTTTGCCGGATAGCCGATCTTGATGGTGTCGGCAGCAAGTGCCGTGCTGGCCGAGGCAAGCGCGAAGAATGCGCCCAGTCCCAGGCCGATGGTACCGCGTCGAGTGAGTTTGATCATCGTTTTCGTTCCTCTGTCTGGTTCACCGTTGCCGATCTTTGGGTTGATCCGAACATAAGTTCCCGGTCCCCCATGATCCCCTTCGGCCGGAAGATCATGACTAGAATGAAGATGAA
>NZ_RZRR01000713.1:0-2979 GCF_003998555.1 Mesorhizobium sp. M7A.F.Ca.CA.002.09.1.1
GAGCAAGGACAAATCCGGCGAGCGCGGCGAAGAAAAACCTACGGCAAAGTTTCATGTCTTGAGCCTCCCGATGATCAATGTCTGCTATTTGGGCGAAATGACCACACCCCAGGGCTGCTGGCCCACAGTGAGCGATTGGACCGGCTCGTCGGTGGCCGTGTCGATGAAGGTGATATCGTTGGAATTGCCATTCGTGGTGATCAGCGTTTTCTGGTCGGGCGTGAAGGCCAGATGCCAGACGCGCTGGCCGACGAGGATGTATTTTTCCACCTCATAAGTGTCGGTATTGATCACCGCGACATGGTTCGCCGGGCCGAGCGCGACATAGGCTTTCTTGCCATCGGCGCTGATGGCGATGCCTACCGGCTGGATGGTTTCGGCCCGCAGTCCCTGAATCGCGAACTGGATCTTCTTCACCACTTCGCGTTTGGCGTTGTCGATGACGCTGACGGTGCCGCCGACCTCGGCGCTGACCCAGACCTGCGAGCCGTCGGGCTTGAATTCGGCGAAGCGAGGGCGCGTGTCGACCAGCACATTGTCCGTCACCTCATGCGTGCCGGTGTCGATGAAATGCGCCATGCTGGTGGTTTCCGAGGTGTTGACCATGGTCTTGCCGTCGGGGCTGACACCCATGCCTTCCGGCTCCACGCCGACTGGTATCTCGGCCAGGACCTGCTTGCTTTCGACGTCGATGGCGGTGACGAGATTGTCGTCCTCATTGGCGACATAAAGCGTCTTGCCGTCGGGCGAGAGGACGAACAATTCGGGATCGGGGCCGGATGGCAGCGTACCGACGATTTCAAGTGTCGCGGTGTCGATGATTTGGATCGTGTCGTCATCGCTGGCGCATAGATAGACGAATTTGCCGTCATGCGAGATGGTGATGCCGCGAGGTCTCTGGCCGACTTCGACGGTCTTCACCACCTGCATCGTCGCCGTGTCGACGACGGTCATCGTGTTGTCCTTCTCGTTGGACACGTAAGCCGTATAGGCCGATGCCGGGCTGGCCGTGAAGCCGGCCGCGAGAATGGCGAATGCGCAAGCTCGTTTCTGCACGCAAATTCCTCCCGATTGACTCTACTTGAGAGCGCACTTCGTTTCCGGCTGATCGACACCGAGAGTGTCGAGTTCGGAGACCTGGTGAAGATAGCCCTCCTGTGGCGATGTCGAGACGACCGACTTGGTGTCGCCAAGCAAGATCGGCTGGCGAAGCTGGAGGTTCCATTTGCGGAAGGTCAGCTTCTGCCCCTTGAAAGCAGCAACCGAAAAATCGTCAGAGCGTATATAGTCGCTGATCTTTTTCGCATCGTCGCCCTTGGTGCGCGTGGTGGCCTCGCCGACCGCACGCACCGCGGTCCAGGCCGACATGTCTTTGGAGAGCATCCGCCGGCTCGTCGTCTTCAGGAAGCGGCTCTGCATCTGGATGCCGCCCCATTGTTCGCTGGCGGGATGCCATGACGATGCAACCAGACCGGCCGTGCCGGCGACCAGCCGCGGCGTCCAGGTGCGGTAGGGCACGTAGGTGCCGAAAACCTCGCTTTCGTCGGCGACAAGCACCACGTCATGCTCCGGCACGTCTTGCGTGAACACGGAAATCTGCTGCTGTATCTGCGTGGCGCCGGTGTCGGTGCGCCTGGCTGTGCCGGTATCCTTGAATTCCTTCTCGGCGACGATCTGGCCGCCGAAGCGGGTTGCCGCGCGGCGCAGCGCATCGGCGTAGAGATGATCCTGCTCATGCGATCCATAGAGCAGCACCCAATTCGGCCACTTCTTCACCATGAGATACTGCGCCAGCGCGTCGGCCAGCATGCTGCGCGTCGGCGCGATATGGAAAACGTTGATGCGGCAGTCCTCCTCGCGAAGGCTGTCGTCGGTGGCGCCGACGTTGAAGATCAGCACGCCTTTGTCGCGGGCGATGTCGGCGATCGACAGCAATTGTTTGGCTGAAAGATCGGCGACCACATAGCGGTCGCCCTTGGCGATCATGCCTTCGAATGCCTGAACCGCGTCGCCGTCGGGCTTGACCTCGGTCACGTCGAGGCTGAATTTCTGGTTGGTGAACTTTCCCGTCGTGTTGTTGTCGCCGATCGCCACCTCGGCGCCGGCGACACCTTCGTCACGTGGCGGCAGGTCGAGCATGGAAAGCGTCAATTGCGGTGCGTAGGCCCGCAAATAGCCTATCTTGATTTCAGTTATCTTTTTTTCCGGCTTCGCCACCGTTTCCTGGCCTGTCGCGTCGGAAACGTTGACGGTCAGGGAAAAAAAGCACAAAAAGGCAGCGAGAGTGCCTGGCACCGCGCTCGTCATCGATAGTAATTACCCATTCTTGCGCAGAGGTTCGACGGTTGCCGGACCCGCGCCAAGTCAAGGTGCCCATGATCAACTTAGCCGACCCGCAAAATTTATCAAACCCTATAGGACGACTTTTCGCGCCTGCCAGAACGGTGCGGAAGGTCGCCAGCATCGATTCGCATGGCAACACCGGCGAGACGTGGCGCAGGGGGATCGACCGCCTCTATAAAAGCGTCTTGTCCTCCAAACTGGAGAAACTGTTCAAATGACCAGAATGCTGGCAAGCGTCACCGGCATCGAAGAGGCGGAGATCGCTCTTTCTGGAGGTGTCGATATCGTCGACCTGAAGGACCCGAAGGCGGGAGCCCTGGGCGCGGTGTCCATGGAAACTATGCTCCGAACGATCTCTTTCATCGCGGGTCGGGCTCCGGTCAGCGCTGTCTGCGGCGACCTGCCGATGGAACCCGAAACGATCCGCATCAAGGCCGAAGAGATCGCGGCGACCGGCGTCGACTATGTGAAGATCGGATTTTTTCCTTCGGCAAATATCTCTGCCTGCGCACAGGCGCTTGAACCGCTCGCCGCACGAACGAAGCTGATTGCCGTGCTGTTTGCCGATCTGGCGCCGGACTTCGAGCTTCTGCCGATGTTCGCCAGGCATCGCTTCCACGGCGTGATGGTTGATAC
>NZ_RZRR01000714.1:0-2972 GCF_003998555.1 Mesorhizobium sp. M7A.F.Ca.CA.002.09.1.1
GTTCTGCTGGTCGAGCACATCGACGGCGGCGCGCCGCCAGATGCAGTTCGGCCGGCCGAAGGCCATCGGCAGCGTTTCCTGCTCATGCGTGGCATGATTGGCCGAGGTGACCCACAGCAGCGGTTCGCGCCGCACCACCTCCGACTGGCCGCGTACGTCGTTGTGCGTCACCAGCGCGAGGTCGAGATTGCCGCGCTTGATATGCTCGACCAGCCCCGGCGTCGGCTCGCAGATGACGGTGAGTTCGACGCGCGGATTGGAGCGGGTGAACCGTGCCATGATCTCGGGCAGGAAACGATCGGCGTAGTCGTCGGGCGTGCCGATGCGGATCGTGCCTTCGAGCCGCCGGTCGTCGAAGGCCGCCAGGGTCTCGCGGTTGAGATAGAGCAGCCGCCGCGCATAGGAGAGCAGCTTGTCGCCTTCCTCGGTCAGCCTGTTGGTGCGTCCGTCCTTTTCGAACAGCGGCTTGCCCAGCCGCTCCTCCAGCCGGCGCATCTGCATCGACACCGCCGACTGGGTCCGGTGCACCTCTTCGGCTGCTCGCGTGAAGCTGCCGGTGTCGGCAATCGAGATGAAGGTCTGCAACTGATCGAGATCGAGCGGCGATTTCATCGATATGATCCATCACTGGTGTTGATGGTAAAGATTAGAAACATTCGTTGGATTAATCAATCGGCCGATGGCAAATTGGCATTGTCCACATGAAGGCATGTGAATCGAAGCCGGAACGGCCGCTGTCGCCAGCGCCGATCGCAAGGCTTTGCCCGTTCGAGTCTGAAGGAGACCGACAATGACCACGTTCGATTTCGCCACCGAGACCCCGCGCATCACCTCGCGTCCGGCCGTTGCGACGCGCGTGGCCAACACCGTCTCCAACATCTACCGCGCCTGGAAAAACCGCCGCGCCTTTTATCGCCTTGGCGAGATGTCGGACGCCGAACTCGCCGATATCGGCCTGACGCGCGCCGACCTGCATGTCGCTATCGACGTGCCGTTTGGCCGCGACCCGACGGCGATGCTGCGCGAGATCGCCAGTGATCGCATCGAAACGATCGAGGATTTCGCTCGCAAGGTGGCCTGATCGGTTGCTTGTTGTTTAGGTTGCCGTGAACCTTTTCAGGGTTCGACGCGACTGACGAGTATGCAGGCTCCCACTCCCTGCCGGATCCCCCCGGCCCGCCTGCACTCTGCCCGGTCCTCCCAGGACCGGGCTTTTCTCTTTCTACCTCAGCGAAGACCGCCTACCGCCGGTCCATGTCCCGCTTAAACTGGTCGAAGATTGTCTCCACGCCCTTCTGGTAGTCATCACGCTGCTGGGCGCCGGTTTCGAACATCTTGCCGAACAGGTCGTCGAACGGGTTTTTCGGCCGGCCGCTCGGATTGGCCTGTGGCTGCGGTGCCTGACGTTGCGGGGGCGCTTGAGGCTGTTGCGGCGCCGGCTGTCCGCCGGGGATGCCGCCTAAGCCACCGCCACCTTGCCGCAGCATCTCCTCGAAGATTTTCCCCAGCGGATTGTCTCCGTAGGGGCTTTGCGTCTGCTGGGGCTGCGGCTGCGCCCGCCCCTGCGGCTGCGGCTGAGGCGCGCCACCGCCGAACATGTCCTGCAGCACCTTGCCGAGCGGATTGTCGCCGTAGGGATTGGGTGCCGGCTGCGTCTGGCTTTGCGGCTGTGGCTGAGCCGCGCCGCCGCCGAACATGTCCTGCAACACCTTGCCGAGCGGGTTGTCCATCGGGTTCTGGGGCGGCGGCGCCTGGCGCGGCTGCGGCGCCGGGGCCTGCATGCCGCCGCCTTGCCGCATCATCTGCTCGATGATCTCGCCGAGCGGATTGTTGCCGCCGCCGCCAAAACCGCCGGCGGCCTGCATCTGGTTTGCCGTCTGCTTGAACAGCCCGCCCATGACCATCGAGGCGATCGCCGGCAGCATCTGCTGCAGGATCTGCTGATTGACGCCGCTGGCTTGCGCCGCCTGGCTGGCCACGGCGCGAGACAGATCCTTCGAACCGAACAGGTGCCCGAGAATGCCGTTGCCCTCATCGACGCCTTGCGGCGAGAAGGCCCGGGTTGCGTCCTCGAAATACTTGGCGTGCTGGCCGCTGGCCATCGCCGTCATGAAGGCGCCGAGCCCATAGGGGTCGGCGGTGTTGCGTTGCAGCCCCTGCGAAAAGGCCGGCAGCAATGCGGCAACCGCCGCTTGCGTCTGCTGCATTGAAAGCCCGTATTGCTGGGCAAGGGCCTGCATGCCATTGCCGTTCTGGGCCTGCGTCAGCATGTCGAACAAGGTGGGCATCGGCGTCTCCTCCGGAAATCCTCGCCGAAGAAGCCTAGTTTGTTTCCACTTCCGATTGAAGCGACTTTTGCCGGCCGGTCAGCTTTGCCAAATCCGAGGGTTAATAGGCGTATTCCATGAAAACCGGCTCGATCGAGCCGCCCCAGCGCGTGTGGTAGGCCGACAGCATCTCCTCGGCGCTGGTGGTGCCCCGCGCCACCACTTCGTCCAACGTGTTGAGGAAGGAGGTCTCGTCGTAGCCGTCGCGGTTCTTCTTGCCACGGTTCTTCAGTCCCATGCGGGAAATGACCATCACGTCACGCGCGATCTCGCGCAGCGTGGTGTTGCGGAAGGGTGCGGAGATGCCTTGTTCCGGCACGGCATTGCGCATCGCCAGCGTTTCTTCATACGTCCAGCTCGAGGTCAGCGCCTCGGCGGCATCGAGTGCGGCCTCATCATAAAGCAATCCGACCCAGAAGGCCGGCAGCGCGCAAATGCGCCGCCATGGCCCGCCATCGGCGCCGCGCATCTCGAGGAAGCGCTTCAGCCGCACATCCGGGAACAGCGTTGACAGATGGTTCGCCCAGTCGCCCATTGTCGGCAGCCCGTCCGGCACTTCATTGCGCGCGGCCCCGGCCATGAACTGGCGGAAGGTGATGTGGGTCATGTCGTGATAGCGACCGTCGCGGATGACGAAATACATCG